>NZ_DGXL01000014.1:0-9815 GCF_002395615.1 Megasphaera sp. UBA4233
AGAAGGAAAAAAGATATGGCAATTACAGCTGCACAGGTTAAAGAATTACGTGAGATGTCCGGCGCAGGCATGATGGACTGCAAAAAGGCACTGACCGAAAGCAACGGTGATATGGAAAAAGCAATCGATCTGCTTCGTGAACATGGCCTGGCTGCAGCAGCTAAAAAAGCAAGCCGTATCGCTGCTGAAGGGTTGGTTTATTCTTATATCCATGGCAATGGCCGCATCGGCGTCCTCGTCGAAGTAAACTGCGAAACAGACTTTGTTGCCCAGACAGACAACTTCAAATCCCTCTGCAAAGATATTGCCATGCAGATTGCCGCTGCCAAACCGGCTTACCTCAAGAGAGAAGAAGTACCGGCAGATGTCCTCGAACATGAAAAAGAAGTTCTCCGTCAGCAGGCTCTGAACGAAGGCAAACCGGAAAAGATCGTTGAAAAGATGATCGTCGGCCGGATTGAAAAATTCTACAAAGAAAACTGCCTCCTCGATCAGGAATTCATCAAAGATTCCGACAAGACGGTTCAGCAGGTCGTCAATGAAGCCATCGCTAAGATTGGTGAAAAAATCGATATCCGCCGCTATACACGTTATGAACTCGGTGAAGGCCTCCAGAAGCGCAGTGATGATTTCGTTTCTGAAGTAATGGCACAGGTTAAATAAGTTTAATACGATTCCTATAAGAGAACACCGGTTTTCAGTGTTCTCTTATTTTCTAACAGGAGGAGCCATTATGAACAGAAAATACAAACGCGTTGTACTGAAATTGAGCGGTGAAGCTCTTGCCGGATCACAGGGATACGGCATTGATCCCGTTACGGTCGATGTCATTTCCAAACAGGTCGTTGAAGTTGCCAACAAAGGTATCCAGGTAGCCATCGTCGTAGGCGGCGGCAATATCTGGCGCGGCCTTTCTGGCAAAGCCAAAGGCATGGACCGCGTATCGGCCGACTATATGGGCATGCTGGCAACGGTCATGAATGCCCTGGCCCTGCAGGATGCCATCGAAAAGAACGGCGTTGTCACCCGCGTCCAGACGGCCATTACTATGCAGCAGGTAGCAGAACCGTATATCCGCCGCCGGGCTATCCGCCATATGGAAAAGGGCCGTGTCGTCATCTTCGGTGCCGGTACGGGAAATCCCTATTTTTCGACAGATACGACGGCCGCTCTGCGTGCAGCTGAAATCGATGCCGATGCCATCCTCATGGCGAAAAATGGCGTCGATGGCGTATACGACAGCGATCCCAAGGTTAATCCCGACGCTAAAATGTACACCCACCTTTCTTTCCTCGATGTCATCCAGAAACAGCTGGGCGTCATGGATGCGACGGCGACGACGCTGTGCATGAACAACAACATTCCCATCGTCGTATTCAACATTGACACGAAGGGAAATATCGTCGCTGCCTGCAGCGGGGAAGAAATCGGGACCCTTGTCGATAAAGAAGGATAATCGTTCCTGCGTAGACAAAAAGACATAAAAGCTGTATGATATAGTTAACTAAAAATATGATGAGGAAGTGATTTTCATGGATGTACAGAATACATTGACACAACACGAAGAAAAGATGAACAAATGCATAGAAGCCCTGAAGCGTGATCTGGCTTCTATCCGTACGGGCCGTGCCAGCACGTCTCTCCTGGACCGGGTCATGGTCGATTACTACGGCTCGCAGACGCCGGTCAAACAGGTGGCCAACGTATCGGCTCCGGAACCGCGGCTGATTACCATCGTTCCCTGGGAACGGAACATGCTGAAAGAAATCGAAAAAGCTATCCTGAAATCCGACCTGGGTCTCAACCCGAATAATGACGGAACGATGATCCGCCTGGAAATCCCGCAGCTGACGGAAGAACGGCGTAAAGAGTTTGGCAAAAAGGTAAGCAAACACGCCGAAGAAGCTAAAGTCGCTATCCGCAATCTGCGCCGGGACTGCAATGATCTGTTCAAAAAAGCAGAAAAGAAAAAAGAAATAACGGAAGATGAAAGTAAGGAAGCTCAGACCAAAATCCAGAAAATGACAGATCAGAAAATCAAAGATATCGACGCTTTGAAAGATAAAAAGACTAAAGAAGTCATGGAAGTATGATGGATATACGGATTCTCATTGGCATGCCGTTATGGTATGCCAAATCTGTATTAGAGGGTAAAAATATCCCCTATGTCCTGGAGCAGACTGTCTCGCGGAGTCATTATTTCTCTTGTGACGACCAGGAAATCTATGTCATCCGGGCTGTAGAAAGAGACGGCGTCGTCCACCTGGTGTACAATTACAGCCTGAAAGCGAGTGACAGTGTGCAGCAGGCTCTTCACGATGGAGGATAGGATATGTTTGATACATTTTTTAAAAATAGTGGCCGCCAGGCTGGTGCAGGAGAGTCGTCTTCTCTGGAAGCTCAGCTGGACCGCCAGAATATTCCTCACCATGTGGCCATCATCATGGATGGCAATGGCCGCTGGGCAAAACGACAGGGAAAACCCCGCACGTACGGCCATCATGCCGGCGCTGATACGCTCAAGCGCATCGTCATTGCCGCGGGGGAATTGGGAATCCAGGTCCTGACGGTATATGCCTTTTCGACGGAAAACTGGAAGCGCCCGGAAACGGAAGTTTCGTATATTATGAAGCTCATGAACGAATATCTGAGCAAAAACCTCCTGGAACTGGACGAACACAACGTACGCCTTCATTTCCTTGGCGATATGAGCCGCCTCCATCCAATCCTCCAGGAGTCATTCCGCAAGGCCGAAGAAGAAATGAAAGATAATACGGGCCTTAAACTCAATGTAGCCGTCAACTACGGCGGGCGCATGGAACTGGCCCGGGCAGCGCGCCTTTTGGCAGAAGATGTCCAGAAAGGCCTTCTCAGCCCGGCCGATATTACGGAGGATACGCTGGCTGATTACCTGTATACGGCTCCGGAAAATGATGTGGATCTTTTGATCCGACCCGGTTCGGACAAGCGGGTCAGCAATTTCCTGCTCTGGCAGATGGCCTATGCCGAATTCTGGTATACGGACCTGTGCTGGCCTGATTTTACGAAGGACACTCTCATAGAAGCCATCTTATCTTTCCAGGGCCGGGAACGCCGGTTTGGCGGCTTGAAATAAGGAAGGTAGACAGACAATGTTGGCTAAACGAATCATTACGGGTATCGTAGGCGGAGGCCTGACGATATTTATTATTTACGAAGGGAACTGGCTCTTCTTTATCATGATGACCCTGCTGGCTCTCCTGGGCTGGCGTGAATACGTGCGCATGCTCCACGCCGTCAAAGCTGATCTGACAGAATATGCCGGCTACGTATGGCTCGCCGCCGTATTTGGGGCCTGGTGGTTTGCCGGGATTAAACTGCTTTTTTTACTGTGCGTCGTCATGATGAGCTGGATTCTCCTGCGCACGGTGGTCTGCCACAAGAGGGTATCCCTTTCGGACAGTGCTTATTCGCTGTACGGACTGCTCTATATAGGAGGCGGATTCCTGGCTATGCTGGCTCTCCGGAACGGTATGCTGGCATCGTATCTGACCAGTGCGTTCCAGAATGTCATGCTCGAACCGGCCCGCTTTTTCGTCTTTCTCCTCGTCTTTTCCACTTGGGCGAGCGATACCTTTGCCTTTGCGGCCGGAAAAGCTGTGGGAAAGAATAAGCTCTGCCCATCCATCAGTCCGGGAAAGACCCGGGAAGGCGCACTGGGCGGGTGTATCGGCACAATCGTCGTAGCACTGATTTTCTCTTTGATTTTTAAATTTTCACTTCTTCACGGCCTGGCTATCGGATTGATTGTTGCCATCATGGCTCCTCTGGGAGATCTGGTAGAATCGGTCCTCAAACGGACCTGCGGCATCAAAGATTCGGGGAATATCATCCCCGGTCATGGCGGCATCCTAGACCGTTTTGACAGTCTGCTCTTTGCCGCACCGGCTGTGTATGCATATCTTATGCTCGTAGCATAAGCGTCAGGACAGAGTTCCTGCCGTGAACGAAAGGTGAATGAAGTTTGGGTATTACAATCGCAGCAACGATTTTTGTCTTCAGCCTTATCGTGTTTGTCCACGAATTCGGCCATTTCATTACGGCGAAATTGTCGGGCATGCAGGTAGATGAATTTGCTATCGGCTTTGGTCCCAAAATCTATAGCTATCAATATGGATCTACGTTGTATTCATTACGGGCAATCCCCCTGGGCGGGTTCAACCGTATCCAGGGAATGACAGAACAGGAAGAATTGAATGAAAAATCCTTCCTGAATAAAAAAGTCCGTTACCGTCTCATCGTCATCGCTGCCGGGGCATTCATGAATTTCGTCCTGGCCGTCGTCATCATATGGGGCGTCATGTTTACCGTGGGTACGCACGACGTTTCGAAAGAACCGGTCGTTGGATCGATCGTGGAAAATTCGGCGGCAGCCCAGGGCGGCATGAAACCGGGCGACCGTATCGTCAGCATCAGCGGCGTGCCAATCGGAGAATGGAAGGATATTTCCCGTACTGTCAATGACCACAGCCGGGACGTCCTCACGGTCGTCGTCAACCGGGACGGGGAAGATGTGAATCTGACCATGGTCCCTACGTATGATACCCAGTCGAAGCGGGCACTCATCGGCGTCGTTCCCGTCGTTACGCGCAGGCAGCATGGCTTTTTTGAATCGTCGTACATGGCCATAGAACGGACAGGGCAGATCTGCTATACGATGACCATGGGGATGTATGGTATGATCCGCGGCACCGAAAAGGCTGACCTGGCAGGTCCCCTGGGAGTAGCCCAGCTGGCAGGACAGGTAGCCTCCGTCGGCTTTGTCAATCTGCTCATGTTTACGGCATTTCTCAGTATCAATCTGGGTATCCTCAATCTCCTTCCCATTCCGCTTCTGGATGGGGGATACATCATCATGCTGATCATCGAAGGCATTACGGGACGCCGGCTGCCCAAGCGGGCCCTGTATTATATCCAGATTGCCGGTATCATCATACTGGGATCGCTGTTTTTATTTGCCATGATACAGGACATCAGTCGTTTTAGTATTTAGAGGTAGTATATGATTACACGAAGAACATCGCGTCCGGTGACGCTGGGAACGGTGACGGTCGGCGGTACGGCGCCTGTTTCGGTGCAGACCATGTCTACGGTCAATCCGGCCGATACGGACCGGGCTATTGCCGACGTACAGCGTCTTTCCCGCCTGGGAGCAGAAATCATACGCTTTGCCGTACCGGACAAGGCGGCGGCACTGGCCCTGAAAGACATCGTAGCGTCATCGCCCGTTCCCCTTGTGGCGGACATTCATTTCGATTATCGCCTGGCACTCCTGTCTGTAGAAAGCGGCGTGCAGGCATTGCGGATCAACCCCGGCAATATCGGTGCCGATGAACACGTCGTCAAAGTCGTGGAAAAGGTGCGCCCCTCGGGTATTCCCATCCGCATCGGCATCAACAGCGGCTCTCTTCCGGAAGATATATTACAGGAGTATGGCGGTCATCCTACTGCCGACGGCATGGTAGAAGGGGCGCTGCGCCATATACGCATCCTGGAAAAAATGGATTACCGGAATATGGTGATTTCTCTCAAATCCTCCCAGGTGCCGCTCATGATCGAAGCTTATGAAAAGCTGGCAGAAAAGGTTCCCTATGCGTTTCACCTTGGCGTTACCGAAGCGGGGCTGGCCCGCGTCGGTACGATTAAATCGGCCATCGGCATCGGGACTCTTCTTTATAAAGGAATCGGAGATACGATACGCGTTTCCCTCACAGACGATCCGGCTGAAGAAATTAAGGTGGGCCAGGATATCCTGAGCGCCCTCGGCCTGCGCCAGTTCGGACCGGTCCTCATTTCCTGCCCGACGTGTGGCCGGACCCAGGTCCACCTCATCGAACTGGCAAAAGAGGTCGAAGCGGCTCTGACAGGGATTACGGTCCCTCTGAAAATCGCCGTCATGGGCTGTGTCGTCAACGGCCCCGGCGAGGCGCGTGAGGCTGATTTCGGCATTGCCGGCGGAAACGGAAAGGGAATCATCTTTTCCCACGGACAGGTACTAAGGACTGTGCCAGAAGATAAACTGGTAGATGCCCTGCTGGAAGAAATTAACAAATCTATATCGTCGTAACAAGAGAAGCACTGACAGACAGATTATAGCTGATTGACAGTGCTTTTTTTTGTGTCATCAATAATAATTACAGATTATGTAACTTTTTTTAATATATTTTTAATCACATTCTTACTGTATTTTAAGACTACTTTAATATTGTTTTAATCTTTCCCATCCATACTATTAGGTATGAATCAGACAGACCTGATACAAGGGAGGATTGAGACGTGAAAGAGAAAAAAGAAATCATCCATCAACTCAATACGGCAAAGTCACACAAAACATGGGAATTGACCCTGGCGGCGATGGAAGCGCGGAATAGTATCCCAGAAGTATTGCTCGACTCACCGGAACGGTTGTGCCAGTTGGCAGAGATTTACGTCATGGCAGCGATTCAGGGGCCTTGCTATGACTGGTATATGTATATGGCGGGCTATGCGCTGGATACGGCACAACGGCTGGCAGGATGTCGTACATCGGTGATGGTCCTGCGCGGCCGGGCGTTTAAGGCTCATATGGAATATATCTTGTATGGCCCGGTGGGAAAGAAAGGCTTTGCCTGTCACCGGCCGGACAAATTGAGCCTGGTCATTCAGGCCATTTCGTACTATGAAAAACTGATGCAGGCAGACTATACGGTGTCTGATATGTATCATTATGCTACGATTTTGTTTAAATCAGCAGACGATATCTATCTTCCCATTGTCAGGACACGGCGGCAGATGCAGCTGAAAAAGGCCTGTGCACTGTACAAAAGAATCATGGATCACAGTGCTCATGATGAATTGACCGGGGAAGGAAAGCAGATGCGCTTAAAGGCGGGATATTATTTCTGCCGTGCCAGCCTGTCTTTGATTCAGTCCCATTCCCGGCTGGGCCAGGAGGCGTTCCTCTTGTTCGGTATCACGCTGCCCCAATCCTGCCGCGTGGAAAAGCTGGGACGATTCCATACGCTCCAGCGCATGGCTAACCGCATTTGCCGGCACTGCGGCTTAGACGGGGATGTCCCGCTCATCGAGGAACTGGCCCGGCGGCCGAGAACGGAATTTCCCTATGCCTGTGACTGGTTTTATCTGATGGGGCAGTTGTATGAATGCGCCTATGAACAGCAGCTATGTCCCTGGCCGGAAGATGCGCTGCGCCGGGCGGAACGATACTATACCTATGCCTGTGATATTGATTACCGGCGCCGGCAGCTGCACCTGTCCGTTTCCGGCTATATGCATATGTATGCAGCATTGTTCCGCCTCTATCATCATTCGTCCCGCCATCGTCCAGGCGTGCCGCCATGGCTTGCGTATCTGCGCAAGTTGTCTTTCCCGCCGGGGCTTAAAACGCTCATCCTCATCCGCCAGGCGATTATACAAGGGCGTTACGAAGAAGCGGCCAGCCAGTTGAAGCAGGTGATGCGATCCCGCCAGTACGACTCGTTCATGACAGAAAAGAAAGTACGGGTCCTCCGCGATATTGCACAGGTCCTGCAGAACGGCCATACCAGGCGGCTGTGTAACCGGTATGCGAAATGGGAAATCGTATATTTTGAGCGGATCCTGCAGACTATGCGCCGGAAGGACGGCTTTGCGAAGGCCCGGACCGGTTAGGCATATGCGGAGACAGAGAAAATTTATCTATAGTATTTTCCCGCTCCCCTGTGGTATAGTAAAGATGAGCATCGTAACGATGAGCAGTAAAAAGGGGGAGTGATCCTATGTCTCGTTTAGTAGTTATTATTCAATGCGATATTGTTTCCAAACGCTGTGCCGGATACGGCTGCATGAAATCGTTCTATGACCGGACGGGCCCGTTTGCCGGGTATGACGACCAGACACGCTACATGACGCTGACCTGTGGCGGCTGCTGTGGGGCGGGCATTGCGGCAAAATTGGAAGACCTGAACCACAAACTGAAACGCTATGGAGAAGAAAAAGGCGACGTGGTCGTTCATCTGGCATCGTGTATCTGTTCAGACAATTACCACCGCCCGCCCTGTCCCTTCCGCAATTACATCAAGTCTATTGTCGAACGAAAGGGATTTCCCGTCGTCCTCGGATCGTATCTGTCCAAGGGAGCCGAAAAAAAGCGCCACGAAGGTGTGTATCAGGAATGGGATAAGGGAATGAAAGCATAAACGTTTAACTTATAAAGAACAATCCGTATATATTTCAGCAAGCAAAAGGTTTAACTTTATATTTTTCCAAATTCTTTTAAAATTTCTCTTGCATTTCTGAGATGACTATGGTATTATCTCAATCAACAAGTCAAAATAAAAATGCGTTGAAGGGAAACAGTAGGTTCCAGAAAGCTTTCAGAGAGCTGCCGGCAGGTGCGAGGCAGCAGCGGAATGGAAGTGAACTCGTCTCTAAGCAGCCAGCTGAAATGCCATGGGCAGAGTAGGCGGGGCCGGGGCCTGGCCGTTAACAGACAGGAGGGTATCGACACGAGTCCGTACCTGTAAAGAGCATATCCTTTGGGATATGAATAAGAGTGGTAACGCGCGAGTAAATCTTTCGTCTCTTCTGAGGCGGAAGATTTTTTTTATTTTGATTGTGTTAAAAATACATGATCAGGAGTGATTCGGATGAAAAACGTTGAAAAGTACAAAAAAGGTTATTTTATGCCGCCCCAGGTGGATATGAGCTGGACAAGCAAAGAGTACCCCGATAAGGCGCCAATCTGGTGCAGTGTCGATCTGCGCGATGGCAATCAGGCGCTGGTCATTCCCATGAGCCTCGAAGAAAAACTGGAATTCTACAAAATGCTGATCCGCATGGGATTTAAAGAAATCGAAGTAGGGTTTCCGGCGGCATCGGAAACAGAGTTCGAATTTCTCCGCACGCTGGTAGAACGGAACATGATTCCCGACGATGTGACCGTACAGGTCCTGACACAGGCGCGGGAACACATCATCCAGAAGACCTTCAAAGCATTGGAAGGGGTCAAACATGCCATTGTCCATTTGTACAATTCCACGTCGTATGCACAGCGGCAGCAGGTATTCCGCAAATCGAAGGAAGAGATTAAACAGATCGCCGTCGATGGCGCGAAATTGCTGCAGCGTCTGACCGAAGAAGCCGGAGCGAATTACCGCTTCGAATATTCACCGGAAAGCTTCACCGGGACGGAACCGGAATTTGCCCTCGATGTCTGCAATGCCGTCCTCGACGTATGGAAGCCTACCGCCGGCCGTAAGGCCATCATCAATCTGCCTTCGACGGTGCAGATGTCCATGCCTCATGTGTACGCCTCCCAGATCGCCTACATGTCCCGGAATCTGAAGTACCGCGATAACGTCGTTTTGTCTCTGCACCCGCACAACGACCGGGGAACGGGCGTTGCCGATGCCGAAATGGGATTGCTGGCCGGCGCCGACCGCATCGAAGGGACGCTCTTTGGCAACGGCGAACGGACGGGCAATGTCGATGTCATTACCATCGGCATGAACATGTATGCCATGGGTATCGATCCGGGCATCGATTTCTCTTATATGCCGGAAGTCGTCGAAATGTATGAACGGGTGACGCGGATGCATGTCCATGAACGGCAGCCCTATGCAGGGAAGCTGGTGTTCGCTGCCTTTTCCGGTTCCCATCAGGATGCCATCGCCAAGGGCATGCAGTTCCGGGAAGATCATCGTGAACCGTACTGGACCGTTCCGTATCTGCTCATCGATCCGAAAGATGTAGGCCGCGAATACGAAGCCGATGTCATCCGCATCAACAGCCAGTCC
>NZ_DGXL01000014.1:9879-99339 GCF_002395615.1 Megasphaera sp. UBA4233
CAGCCAGTCCGGCAAGGGCGGTGTAGGCTTTATCATGGAACACAATTACGGCATCCGCATGCCGAAGAAGATGCGGGAAAATTTCAGCTATTTTGTCAAAAGCGTATCGGATCACCGCCATCAGGAATTGAAGCCCGACGAAATCTACCGTCTCTTTACAGACCATTATCTCGACGTCACGAAACCGCTCGAAATGGAAGATTTCATGATTAAAAAGCAGCATGGGCACTGGAAAGGCCAGATCCTCATGCGGGTGGGTGGCAAAGACATCATTTTCCAGGGAGAAGGAAATGGACAGCTGGCAGCCGTGGCCCATGCCATCTGTGATGCCTACGGCATTACGGTCAGCCATCTGGAATACAGTGAACACGATCTGGACCGTGATCCCAGTTCCCGGGGCATTGCCTATTTCGGTCTCACTGACGAAAAAGGCCAGACAACATGGGGAGCTGGCATCGACACCGATACGATGACCGCATCTGTCCGGGCCTTCGTTTCAGCTATCAACCGCATGCCGGGCATGGCAGAACGGATTACCTTCCGCAATCTGAGCAGCAGTTATGACCAGATTCACGATTTCCGCCGTTCAGCTAGTCATCATTAATAACTATAAGATATCTTGTAAAACTGGAGGATATATATTATGGGAATGACAATGTCACAGAAAATTTTGGCCGCCCACGCCGGCGTCGCATTCGTCAAGGCGGGGGACCTCATCAACTGCCGCCTCGATATGGTACTGGCCAATGATATTACAGCACCACCGGCCATCGCCGCTTTTGAAAAGATCGGCAAGCCTGTATTCGATAAAGACCGGATCTCTCTGATTCCGGACCATTTCACGCCGAATAAAGATATCAAATCGGCAGGCCTGGCAAAGATTGTCCGCGATTTTGCCAGAAAGCACCACATCACCCACTATTATGAAGTAGGCCGCGTCGGCATCGAACACGTTCTCCTGCCGGAGCAGGGAATCGTCGCGCCGGGCATGCTCACCATAGGTGCCGATTCCCACACCTGCACCTACGGGGCGCTGGGAGGATTCTCGACAGGAGTCGGCTCTACCGACCTGGGAGCGGCCATGGCGACGGGCGAAGCGTGGTTCAAAGTCCCCGATGCCATTAAGGTCGAGCTTACCGGGGAAAAGGCGGAAGACATTACGGGAAAGGATGTCATGCTGACCCTGATAGGCATGATCGGTGTCGATGGCGCCTTATACCAGTCACTGGAATTTACCGGTCCCGGCGTGGCGTCCCTGTCCATGACAGACCGCTTCACCATTGCCAATATGGCTATCGAAGCCGGTGCCAAGAACGGGATTTTCCCCGTCGATGAACAGACGGCAGCCTATGAAAAGGGCCGGATTTCCCATCCTTATACGGTGTACGAAGCCGATCCTGATGCCTCGTACAGCCGGGTCGTCTCCATCGATTTGTCCCAGATCCGGCCCGTCGTCGCTTTTCCGCATCTGCCGGGCAATACCAAAGCCGTCGGGACCTTCGGTGATATCGAAATCGACCAGGTCGTCATCGGTTCCTGCACCAATGGACGGTTGGAAGATCTGCGCATTGCCGCAGACATTTTGAAAGGCCATAAGGTCCATCCCCGTGTACGCTGCATCATCATTCCGGGAAGCCAGCAGGTCTATCAGGATGCCATGCATGCCGGTTATATTGATACGTTCATCGAAGCCGGTGCCGCTGTATCGACACCGACCTGCGGCCCCTGCCTGGGAGGCTATATGGGAATCCTGGCAGCCGGTGAACGGTGCGTTTCGACGACGAACCGCAATTTCCGCGGCCGCATGGGCCACGTAGACAGTGAAGTATATCTGGCAGGGCCCCAGGTGGCGGCAGCCAGTGCCATTCTCGGCAAAATCGCAGAACCTAAGGAGGTCCGGTAATCATGATATTAGAAGGAAACGTATGGCGCTACGGCGACAATATTGATACAGATGTCATCATCCCTGCACGGTATCTCAACAGTTTTGACCCAAAAGAACTGGCGTCTCATTGTATGGTCGATATCGACGAATCCTTTGCACCCAACGTACAGGATGGCGATATCATAGTCGGCGGCCGTAATTTCGGCTGCGGATCGTCCCGGGAACACGCGCCGGTTGCTATCAAGGCATCGGGCGTCCCCGTCGTCATCGCTGCCAGTTTTGCCCGTATCTTTTATCGCAATGCCATCAACGTGGGCCTGCCCGTACTGGAAATCGGCGACGCTGTCGAACGCATCCATGGGAAAGACCGCCTGCGCGTCGATATAGCCAGTGGCACCATTGTCAATGAAACGACTGGCGATACCTTCCAGGCTCCGCCTCTGCCAGGGTTTATCCAGGATATTGCCAAAGCAGGCGGATTAATCGAATACGTAAAGGGGAAATAACCATGTCAAACCATATTGTAGTCATTCCCGGAGACGGAATCGGCGAAGAAATTACGGCTGCCGCCGTACGGGTTCTCCAAAAAATAGATGAAAAATTCCACATCGGCATGACCTATGAAAAGCAGGAAGCCGGCGGAACTGCCTACGACCACACGGGCACGCCGCTGCCGGATAAGACCGTCGACGCTGCCCGCCATGCCGACGCCATCCTGTTTGGCGCTGTCGGCGGGGACAAATGGGATCATGTCGAACCGTCCCTGCGGCCGGAACGGGCACTCCTGGGACTGCGCAAGGCCCTGGGGCTGTATGCCAATCTGCGGCCGGTTACGGTGCCCGATGTCCTGGCAGAGTATTCTCCTCTTAAACCCGATATCGTAACCGGGACGGACATCCTCATCGTGCGGGAACTCATCGGCGGCATTTACTTTGGTGATAAATGTGAATCGGAAATCCACAACGGGGCAGAACGGGCCTGGGATCTGGAAAACTACAGCGTTCCCGAAGTCAGGCGCATAACCCGCTTTGCCATGGAAGCGGCGCAGAAACGGCGTCACAAGGTGACTTCTGTCGATAAGGCCAATGTCCTGGCGACATCCCGCCTCTGGCGGCGGACGGTCATTGATACGGCTTCCCGTTATCCCGATGTGACCCTCAATCACTATTATGTCGATAACTGTGCCATGCAGCTGGCTATCAATCCCCGGCAGTTCGACGTCATCGTCACGGGAAATCTCTTCGGCGATATCCTCAGCGATGAAGCGGCCGTTCTCGGCGGATCCATCGGCATGATGCCGTCAGCCAGCATCGGGGAAGAGACCAGCTTCTACGAACCCATCCATGGGTCGGCGCCGGATATTGCCGGAAAAGGGATTGCCAATCCGTCGGCAACGATCCTCTCGGCGGCCATGATGCTGCGCTATTCCTTTGGAGAAGAAGAAGCGGCCCGTGCCATAGAAGAGGCGGTTGACCAGACACTGGCCGATGGCTGGCGGACGCCCGATCTCTATAAAGACGGATTCAAAAAAGCCGATACGGAAACGATGACACAGGAAATCCTGTCCCACATTTGATGAAAACGCATCTTTCTGCGTTTTTCATATATCCCTTGGTATAACAGCAAAAAGAGGATGTCTCATGAAACCATTTTTTCATGGGGCATCCTCTTTTTCTGGCTGTACGTATGACAATCATCAATAGCGGCGGAACAGGTTGGTGACTTTTCCCAGGATTTTGCAATTGCGCGTGTAAATCGGTTCATAATCGGGATTTTCCGGCTGCAGACGTACCCGGTCCTTTTCCAGGAAATACCGCTTGACCGTCGCTTCATCGTCGATCATCGCGACGACGATATCCCCGTTTTCTGCCGTATCCTGACGGCGGACGATAAGATAATCCCCGTCGAAGATACCGGCCTGGATCATGCTGTCGCCACGGACGGTCAGCATAAAGCAGTCGTCATTTCCGATAATATCAGCCGGAAAGGGATAGACATCTTCGATGTATTCTTCGGCAAATACCGGCTGGCCGGCCCGGACCTGGCCGATCAGTGGCAGGGGAACGATTTTTTTGGACCGCCAGGATCCTTCATCCAGGAGTTCTATCGTCCGGTTCTTTGCCGGGTCGCGGCGGATAAATCCCAGTTCTTCCAGGCGGTGCAGATAGCCGTGGACCGTCGAAGTAGAGCTGAGGCCGACGGACTGGCAGATTTCCCGGACCGATGGGGGATACCCATATTTATGCACGCAGTCACGGATGTATTCAAGGATTTGTTTTTGCCGGGTTGTAAGCATTTTTTCACTGTTCATCATTCGGTATCACTCCCAAGTAAATATACACTTCTATTATACGGTACTATGGAAAAAAATTCAAACGTTTGTTCATCGAAAATTTGTTCTCTCACCCTATTGACAGAACGGACGTTCGCCGATATAATAAAACCATCAAACAAACATGTGTTCTCAAAACATTCGTTCTAAACGGCTATGGGGTGACAGAGTATGAAACGCACGATGGCTATGAAAAGAAAAAGAAACTATACCTGGATAATCCGGCTGATTGCAGCGCTGGTTGTCGTCATCGCCGCATGTACCCAGATGGGGATGGTATATCATACGGATGAAACGTATATCTCCGTCAAGATACACAGCGGGGATACGGTATGGCGCATCGCGTCCGCTGCTGCCGCTCCCGGGACGGATGTCCGCGACGTCGTCGATGAAATCATGGATATCAATCATATCCGCCATTCCGATGACATTTATCCGGGGCAGGTCCTTCAGGTGCCCGTTGAAATAGGGCGGGCCGATACGGTAAAAGAAGTCCTGCACGTACAGAAATAAAGGAACGGGTCATTTTTTCCGGGCGATCTTTAAGATAGGATTATCGATGAGGCGGTCTGCTTCGTCGATGTACTTGCGGACGACCGCTGTAGACCGGTGACGCGTCTGGCGCATGATTTCCCGTTCTTCCACGTGTTCCATTGCAGCCGAAGTGGCAAAGCCGTGGCGCAGGCTGTGGGCGCCGAATTCAGCCGGATCCATTCCCATGAGTCCGACATACCGTTTGACGATGAGGGCGATAGTCTTGTCGGAGATACGGGTCTTGCGGATATGGTGGCCTTTGGTGAAACTGCGAAAGACCGGTCCTGTAGTAATTCCGCTGAGATCCAGCCAGTGCTGGAGTGCACGGACGGCACAGAGGTCCTTATCTTCAATATAAGGGATGGCGACGGTCTGCCCCTGATCGAACTGGTCGGTCTTGGATTTGCGCAATGTGATGAGCAGCCCCAGGCGGTTGAAGTTCAGGTCTTCCACATCCAGCCCGGCAATTTCCGAACGGCGCATGGCACCGTAAAAGCCGACGAGAAGGACGGCTTTATCGCGGGCCTGGCGGAGTTCGTCCCCGTCGAGGTAGTGGAGCATTTCCCGGATGTCATCGAAGAGGATGGGGGCTTTACCGTGCTGCTGGGTCCCTTTCATGCGTTTGATGCCGCGGACGGCGTCTTTTACGATAGGGAAGCGGCAGGGGTTGTCTTTGATGCCGGCAGCGGCAAAGTTTTCCGTCAGGGCAGAGATGCGCCGGGCAATCGTATTGGCCTTGGCATTGTCTGCCAGGTCGTTGATATAGTTGACGATCGTTTCCGGCGATGCCGGAAAGGCTGTTTCGTCATGATAGGCACACCAGTCGCAGAAATCCTTCCAGTCGGACCGGTATGCGTCAATGGTGTTGTCGGCCCGTGATACATAGATACTCTGCCGGGCCTTGTCTGTTAATTTTTCATTATTTGCCAATACGTCGGCGTTGCCGAGATAAAAATGATCTGCCGGTTCAGAAGCCATGACAATCCTCCTGGAATAGGTGCTATTTTACCGCATGAGACGGTACGGTCATACTGCATGTATTTCCTTTATCATATCATATACGATACCCTGTATAATGTATTGTATCATATAAAAAGACAAATACCAAACATTTGTATCATTCTCTCCGGGATACACGTCTACCGGGGATACACGAAAGAAAAAAGTCTGGTTCCTCTGACAGGGTTCTTTTCTGTATACGCCTTGCGGTATTGCGGATCCAGATGCGGACTAGGCTTGGCCTTCGGAAAGAAGATGTCAACCGCTATAAGAGCCTGCTGTGTCGTGCCTATTGCGTCAGGACCGGTTCTTGCCGTATAATAGACGGATGAACAAGAAAAAAATAGAAGAGACAATTGAACATGTAGAACAGGAAGTCGTGCAGGATGCCCGGGAAATACGGCAGTCGGCGGCAAGGCACCGCAGGCGCTTCTGGGGCATAGCGGCCGCGGCGTGTCTTTTCATAGCCGGCGCAGCGGGCATTGCATCATATTACCTGCCAAATTATTTCCTTCCCGAAAGGGAAGCATACGTCCATGTGCGGGAACAGATGACTGCCACCGACATTGCCGATCAGCTCTACGACGACGGACTCATCGTCAATCCCGGCTGGTTCCGCCTGGTGGCACGCGTCACCGGCCAGGCCGATGATCTCAAACAGGGGGAATATACCATCCGGTCCGACATGAGTCTCCAGCAGATCCTGGCAAAACTAAAAAGCGGCAAATCAGAAGCTGCCCGGCTGGTCGTACCCGAAGGCTATACGGTGCGTCAGACGGCTCAGGCCCTGGATAAGCTGGGCATCGTCAAAGAAGAGGATTTTCTCCGTGCAGCCAACGATACGAGCCTGCTGTATCCCTATATGAAAGGGAACCGCAAGGTGACACTTGTGACGGAAGGCTTCCTCTTTCCCGATACGTACCTCATCGGGAAGGATGCGACGGCAGAGGATGTCGTCACCATGATGCTGAAAAATTTCGACCGTCACCTGACAGACGACATGCGCCAGCAGATTGCAGAGCGGAATATGTCTATCTACCAGTTCGTCACCCTGGCATCACTCATAGAAAAGGAAGCAAAATACGATAAAGACCGGCCGCTCATCGCGTCGGTATTCCTGAACCGCCTGTCCCGGCACATGAAACTCCAGTCTGATGCCAGCATTTCCTATGCCATGGGAACCCACAAGGCGGCGTACAGTATCAGTGAAACGGAATACGACTCGCCCTATAATACATATCGCTATGAAGGACTGCCGCCGGGACCGATTGCCAATCCGGGGATGGACTGCATGAAAGCCATCCTGGAAGCGCCCGATACGTCCTATCTCTATTTTGTTGCTGATAAAGACGGACATAACTATTTTGCCACAACCTACGAGGACCATATGAAGAATGTAAAGGAACATATGCCATGACGGACCTTCTGGAAGAAATACGCAGTCAGGCTGCGCGGGAACAGCTGCCTATCCTGCGGGATCCGGAACTGCCACTATTGACCCGGATCCTCCAGCAGGCGAAACCGGCCCGGCTGCTGGAAATCGGCACCTGTATCGGCTATTCTGCCCTGATCATGGCTCCCTTTCTGGCAGAGGGAGGGATGCTGACGACGATCGAGCTCGACGAAGAGCGGTACCGGACGGCCAAGGAGTATTTTTCACGCTCTCCCTACGCGAGGGTCATCACGGCTCTTCAGGGAGATGCGGCCCAGTGGCTGAGCCGCCTGGAAGGGCCGTGGGATTTTGTCTTCCTCGACGGCCCCAAGGGACAGTATGTGCGCTATCTGCAGCTGCTGATGCCACACCTCTCGCCCGGTGCGCTCATCGTAGCAGATAACCTGCGCTATCACGATATGATTTATATAAAGGGGACGCTGCCGCACAAGCACCGGACGGCCGTGACGCGGCTGCGCCAGTTCCTGTCGCTCATCGACGATAGGCGGTATTTTGATTCTGTGTTTTTTGAAAATGGGGATGGCCTGACCGTATCCCGTTGGAAAGGATAAGTATGCAAAAGATGGAATTGCTGGCTCCGGCCGGCAATATGGATAAAATGAAGATGGCATTTCTCTATGGTGCCGATGCAGTATATCTCGGCGGGAAATTATTCGGTCTCCGCGCCTTCAGTGACAATTTCTCCCGGGATGAGCTGAAAGAAGCCGTGGCCTATGCCCATGAACGGGGAAAACGGATCCATGTGACGGTCAATATTTTCCCTCACAATGAAGACCTCACGGCTCTGCCGGATTACCTGCGCTTTTTGCGGGATATAGGCGTAGACGCCCTGCTCATCGCCGATCCGGGGATTTTCAGTCTGGCCCGCAAGCTCGTGCCGGAACTGCCCATCCACATTTCGACCCAGGCCAATACGACCAACTGGGCCAGTGTCCAGTTCTGGCATGACCTCGGTGCCAGCCGCGTCGTCATGGCCCGGGAAGTGAGCCTGGCCGATGTCAGGGAAATCCACCGCCGCGTCCCTGTCGAACTGGAAGGATTCGTCCACGGTGCCATGTGTATTTCCTATTCCGGCCGCTGCCTGTTGAGCAATTACTTCACCCAGAACCGCGACTCCAACCGGGGCCAGTGCGTCCAGTGCTGCCGGTTTAAATATAACGTAGTCGAAGAAAAGCGGCCGGGCCAGTATTTCCCCGTCGTAGAGGACGAACGGGGGACATATATCTTCAACTCCAAAGACCTCTGCCTCCTGCCGTACCTGCCGGATCTGTACGATGCCGGCCTGTGCAGTCTGAAAATCGAAGGCCGCATGAAGAGCGTCCATTACGTGGCTACGGTCGTCAAGGTATACCGCCAGGCTATCGATGCTTACGAACGTGACCCGGAACATTTCCACGTGCGCCCCGAATGGCTTCAGGAGCTGGAAAAGATTTCCCACCGGCCCTATACGCGGGGCTTCTCCGTGTCCCGTCCGACCGAAGCCGATCAGGTATACAGCCATTCCAGCAATACCCAGACTCACGAATTCATCGGCCTCGTCCGTTCCTATGACCGGGAAAAGCACATCGTCTGGGTCGAACAGCGGAATCATTTCAAGACCGGTCAGACCGTAGAATTTCTCCAGCCGAAAGGACCGCTGGTCACCCTTACCCTGCCGGCCATGACCGATGGTGACGGCAACACCATCACGGCGGCCCCCCATGCCCAGCAGCTCGTAGGCATCCCCTGCGATACGCCGCTGGAAGAGTACAGTATGATGCGCCGCGAGGTGATCCGTCATGATGCTTGATGCCGACTGGGTGTATTTCAAGATCGATCCCGGCAATATGACCTTCGTCACCCGTATCATGGAAGGATTTGAATACGTCGGCGTCGTCACGGCCCTCGATGGGAAAAAGGGCATCGGCTTCGTGCGCACTACGGCGGACACGGCCGATGCGGCACGGCGCATCCTTCTGGCCCTGCCCTTTATGGTGACGCTCCTGACGAGGGAAGAAGCACTGAAAGAAACAGAAGAATAGAATAAACAGCCGGCGGCCTGTATGGTACGGACTGCCATTGCGGACACACCTTTCATCTTTGTCAACTACCAGATGAAGGTGTGTTTTTTTGTGGTATTCTATATTTAGTACGTTTTTCGTGAAATTTCCGTAAATAGGGATAACAAACCCTTAAAAAAATATTTTAAGTAGTGTATAATATTTGCATACAAGGATTTTGTTAATCTGCCAAAGCTTAGATAGGAAGACAAATAGAGGAACGGCTGTCCCGGTACGATGGGAGCAGACCGGTATCGATGCAGCTGTTTCCTGCGTGAGGAGGAAATCGTATGAGAAAATCGAATTGTCTGGCTATGATACTGGCAGGCGGCAAAGGCAGCCGCCTCGGTGTCCTGACGAAAGATCAAGCCAAGCCTGGGCTGCTCTTTGGCGGTAAATACCGTATCATTGATTTTACCCTGAGCAACTGCCGCCATTCCGGCATCGGGACGGTCGGCATCCTGACCCAGTACCAGCCGCTGGAACTGAACTGGTACGTCGGCAACGGCAGCTCCTGGGACCTCGACAATGACACGGGGGGAACCTTTGTGCTGCCGCCGTACACCAATGGCAATGGTACGAACTGGTACCGCGGGACGGCCGATGCCATTTATCAGAATCTGAACTTCGTCGAAATGATAGGGGATGACTACGTGCTCATCCTGTCAGGCGACCACATTTATTCCATGGATTATTCCAAAATGCTGGATTTCCATAAGAAACATCAGGCGAAAGTCACCATCGGCACCATCCGCGTGCCCTGGGATGAAGCGAGCCGCTTTGGCATCATGGTAGCCGATGACAACATGCGCATCACGAAATTCCAGGAAAAACCGAAGCAGCCCGAAAGCAACCTGGCCTCCATGGGCATCTATATTTTTGACCGGCCGGTGCTGGAACGGTATCTGCGGGCCGACGCCAAGGATGAAACGTCGGAACACGATTTTGGCAAGAACGTCATCCCGGCCATGTTACGTGATCAGCTGGCTCTCTATGCCTATCCCTTTGAAGGATACTGGAAAGATGTCGGTACCATTGACAGCCTCTGGCAGGCCAACATGGACCTTCTGGCCGATGAACCGCCTCTGGACCTGAGCGATCCCGACTGGCGCATCTATGCCGGCAACCAGTCCATGCCGCCTCATTTCATCGGGCCGAAAGGCAGCGCCAAGAGTGCCCTCATCGCAGAGGGAGCGGCCATCCTGGGGCAGGTATCGGATTCGGTCATATTCTATAATGTCACCGTCGAAGAAGGCGCCCGGGTCACCAATTCGGTCATCATGCCGGGAACCGTCGTCGAAGCCGGCGCTGTCGTAGACAAGGCCATCATCGGCGAAGACTGCATCATCCACAGCGGTGCGGTCGTACACAAAAAAGACGGGTCCGTCGCCGTACTGGGCCGTCATGGCGAAGTGACCGCCGCAGCAACCAGCAAAGGAGATGCATAAGTATGGGCAGCGAAATGATGGGTCTTATCAATTTACAGGACAGCAAGACACTCCCTGAACTCAATGAACACCGCCCGCTGGCGACCGTGCCTATGGGAGGCAAGTTCCGCCTCATTGATTTCACTCTTTCCAATATGGTAAACGCCGGAATCGGCAACGTAGGTATCCTCCTGTCGTCCCAGTCCCGCTCCGTACTGGACCACATCCGCTCGGGGAAGGAATGGGGACTGGCCCGCAAACGGGACGGCCTGTTCTATCTGCCGGCTGACGTGGAAGATATCATCCATCCCGTAGAAGGGGATATCCATTCTTTTTACAAGAATCTGCTTTTCGTCAAGCGTGGCCACAGCCCGTACATCCTGGCGACCAGCTGCGATCTGGTGCAGAATATCGATTACGAGGAAGTGCTCCATTTCCACCGCCGTCATAATGCCGACGTGACTATGATTTATACGCAGGTGCCGAAAGGCAAGGAAAAAGAAGGCTACGTCCTGGAAATCAACGACAAGGACCGGATCACGGGCATCAATTCCAAGGCGGAAATCCAGGCCGGGGACAACCTGTACCAGCGCCAGATCCTCATCGACACGGAAATTTACCAGCACTGCGTCCGCCGGGCCTACGCCAAAGGCTATAAAGATTTTATCACCGACGTTCTCAAGCGCAATGTAGACCGCCTGCGGATTTTTGGCTATAATTATAAAGGGTACGTAAAACGCGTCGATTCCATCCAGTCTTATTTTGAAACCAATATGGACTTCCTCGACGTCCATACCTGGCGGGACATATTCCTCCAGAACCAGCGCCACATCTATACGAAAATCAAGGACGAAGCGCCGGCAAAATACATGGAAGAATCGCACGTCACCAATTCCCTTGTGGCCAACGGCTGCATCATCGAAGGCAAAGTCGAAAATTCGATTCTCTTCCGCAAAGTGCGGGTAGGGAAGAATGCCGTTATCCGCAATAGTATTGTCATGCAGCACTCCGTCGTTGGTGCCGATGCCAATCTGGATTATGTCGTATGCGACAAAAACGCCGTCATCCAGCCGGAGGCTGAACTTTCGGGAACACGAGAAACACCGCTTTGCATCGGCAAATGTTCCGTCATCTAAAAAAGGAGTCCTGAAATAGTGAACACGTGGCAGGATAAAGAAGAATTCAAAAGTGAATTTACCAAAAAAGCACACATTTTGTGGGAAAAGGATCTGCCCGATCTGACACCGAACGAAGTATATCAGACCGTAGCCTTCATGGTCCGTGATTTGGTAAGTGAAGACTGGATCCGCACGAATGAAACCTATGCCGAAGAAAAGGCGAAACAGGTCTACTATTTTTCCATCGAGTTCCTCCTGGGGCGGCTGCTCGATTCCAACCTCATCGGCCTGGGCATGGAAGATGTCTGCCGGGCCGGGCTCAAGGACCTGGGCTGGGACCTGGACCGGATCATCCCGGAAGAACGGGATCCGGGACTGGGAAACGGGGGCCTGGGCAGACTGGCTGCCTGCTTCATCGATTCCCTGGCAGCGCTCCAGCTTCCTGGCCATGGCTGCAGTATCCGCTATCAGTACGGACTCTTCAATCAGCGCATCATCGACGATCAGCAGGTCGAACTGCCTGACAGCTGGCTGGCCGACGGATTCCCCTGGGAAGTCAAGAAGGTCGATAAGGCCGTCAACGTGCGCTTTGGCGGCAACGCCTACATGCGTCCTTCCGAAGACGGCGGCCTGGAATGTGTCTACGAAAAATATTCTTCTGTCCGTGCCGTGCCCTACGATGTCCCCATCGTAGGCTATCACAACCATACGGTGAACACCCTGCGCCTGTGGCGGGCCGAATATTCCCGGGAAGATATGTACCGCGAATTGTCCCTGGGCGACCGGCACCGGGCCTTCCACTACAAGAACAGCGTGCAGCTCATTTCCCGTTTCCTCTATCCCGAAGACAGCACGGAAGAAGGGCGCAAGCTGCGGCTCATGCAGGAATACTTCATGGTATCGGCGGGCCTGCAGTCCATCGTGCGCTATTACAAGAAAAAAATCAAAGAAAGCCTGTATAAATTCGATCAGTACATCGCTATCCATATCAACGATACCCATCCGGCCCTGGTCATCCCCGAACTCATGCGCATCCTCATGGATGAAGAAGGACTTTCGTGGGATGCGGCCTGGAATGTGACCGTCCGCACCGTGGCCTATACGAACCACACCATCCTGCCGGAAGCGATGGAACGCTGGTCCATTCCCATGTTCAAGTCCCTGCTGCCGCGGATCTATCTCATCGTGGAAGAACTGAACCGGCGCTGGCTGGCCGAAGTCCGCAAGCGCTTCCCCGGCGACGAAGACAAGGCCCGCGATGTGGCCGTCCTCTGGGATGGACAGGTCCACATGGCCCATCTGGCTGTCCTCGGCAGCCACAGTGTCAACGGGGTTGCGGAAATCCACTCCCAGATTCTGAAGGACTCGACGCTGCACCAGTTCTACACCTGTTTCCCGTCGCGTTTTTCCAATAAGACCAATGGCGTCTCCCACCGGCGCTGGCTCATCCAGTCCAATCCGCAGCTGGCAGGACTGCTCGATGACACCATCGGGCCGGACTGGCGGCTGGAAGCCAAACGCCTCATGGACGTGGAAAAATTTTCCAAAGACCCGGCCTTCCTCGAACGGCTGGCCCAGGTGAAACAGACCCGCAAATATATCCTGGCCGATTATATCCAACAGAAGTATGAAGTAAAGGTAGACCCGGCATCGATCTTTGATATCCAGATCAAGCGGATCCATCTCTACAAACGGCAGCTCCTCAATATTCTCCACGTCCTGCACCTGTATTACGTCCTCAAGGCCAATCCCAGGATGCAGATTACGCCGCGGACCTTCCTCTTTGGCGGCAAGGCGGCCGCCGGCTATGGGGAAGCCAAGCAGACCATCAAGCTCATCAACGTCGTGGCCCGGCTGGTCAACAACGACCGCCGTATCCGCAAGCAGATGCGCGTCCTCTTCCTGGAAAACTACAACGTCTCCCTGGGCCAGCTCCTGTTTCCGGCCGCCGATGTGAGCGAACAGATCTCTACGGCCGGAAAAGAAGCGTCTGGTACGGGGAATATGAAATTCATGATGAACGGGGCCATCACCCTGGGCACCATGGACGGGGCCAACGTGGAAATCCACCGCGAAGTGGGTGATGACAACTGCGTCATCTTCGGCCTCCGGGCCAACGAAGTCATGGATTATTATATCCACGGCGGCTATTCTTCGTGGAATATGTACAGCGAAGATGCGGATATCCGCCAGATCATGAACAGCCTCGTCGATGGATCCCTGGGAAATGGCGAATCCTTCGGCATGCTCTACGATTCACTCCTGGACCGCAACGATGAATTCTTCGTCTTAAAAGATTTCAAACCCTACTGTCAGGCACAGCAGGAAATCGAACGGCGCTACAACAAACGCCTCCCATGGCTCCATTCCAGCGCCGTCAATATCGCCCATTCGGGCTATTTTTCCAGTGACCGGACCATCCGCCAGTACGCATCGGGAATCTGGCACCTGAAACCGGTCAAGAGTTGATGTAATAAAGGAGGTGTGCACGGATGAAACTCAGTGCCATCGATGATTATAGTACCTATCTGTATCATCAGGGAACGAACGACAGCAGTTACCGCCTCTTTGGCGCGCATTTTACGGCGTACCGGCGCAAAGCCTGCGTGCGCTTTGCCGTGTGGGCACCTCATGCACAGGCCGTCAGCGTCGTCGGCGATTTCAATGAATGGGATGAAACGGCCGACCCCATGACGCGCAGCGACAAGGGAAACGGCATCTGGACCTGCTATATCTCCGGTCTTTCCGAAGGGGATAACTACAAATACGCCATCACGACGGCTTCGGGCGATGTCATCCTCAAAAGCGACCCCTATGCCTTCTGGTCGGAAGTCCGTCCCGATACGGCATCGAAGCTGACCAAGCTCCATTATACATGGAAAGACAAGAAATGGATGGCCAGCCGCAAAGACTACGATTCATACGCCCAGCCCATGCTGACCTATGAAGTCCACCTGGGTTCGTGGCGGCGCAGAGAAAACGGCGATATGCTGACCTACCGGGAACTGGCAGACCAGCTGGTAGACTACGTGAAAGATATGCATTATACCCATATCGAGCTCATGCCGCTGTGCGAATATCCTTTTGACGGCTCCTGGGGCTATCAGGGGACGGGCTATTTCTCCGTGACCAGCCGCTACGGCAGGCCGGAAGATTTCATGTATTTCGTCGATCACTGCCACCAAAACGGCATCGGCGTCATCGTAGACTGGGTACCGGGCCATTTCTGCCGCGATGCCCACGGCCTGCGATATTTTGATGGCGAACCGTGCTACGAATCGGGCAATCCCATCCTGGCAGAAAACAAGGAATGGGACACTATGAATTTCGATTACGGCCGCACGGAAGTGCAGTCCTTCCTCATTTCCAGCGCCCTCTTTTTCCTGAAGGAGTTCCACGTCGATGGCCTGCGCATCGATGCCGTGGCCAACATGCTGTACCTCGACTACGGCCACAGCGACGGCCAGTGGCAGCCCAATAAATACGGCGGCCGGGAAAACCTGGAAGCCATCGATTTCATCCGCCGCCTCAATAAAGCCGTCTTCGCCGAAGTCCCCCAGGCCCTGATGATCGCCGAAGAATCGTCGGCCTGGCCGCTGGTGACGAAACCCATCGAAGTGGGCGGACTGGGATTCAATTATAAATGGAATATGGGCTGGATGAACGACATGCTGCGCTATATGTCCATGGATCCTTTGTTCCGCAAAGACCATCAGAACCTCATTACCTTTTCCCTGTGCTATGCCTTTTCGGAAAATTTCGTCCTGCCCCTGTCCCACGATGAAGTCGTCCACGGCAAACGGTCGCTCCTGGATAAGATGCCCGGCGATTACTGGAAGAAATTTGCCGGCCTGCGGGCCTTTTACGGCTACTGGATGTCTCATCCGGGCAAGAAGCTCCTGTTCATGGGCGGCGATTTCGGCCAGTTCATCGAATGGAAATACGATGACAGCCTGGACTGGCATCTCCTGGATTACGACATGCACCGCAAACTGCACGACTACGTACGGGAACTGAACGGATTCTATGCATCCCATCGCGAATTCTGGCAGGAAGACTTCGACTGGTCCGGCTTTTCCTGGATCAGCTGTGATGACCGGGACAACAGCGTCATCGCCTTCTTCCGCAAGGGGATCCACAAGGAAGACCTGACCATCGTCGTCTGCAATTTCACGCCTGTCGTGCGCCACGATTACCGCTTCGGCGTGCCCCAGCCCGGCACCTATGTGGAAGTCTTAAACAGCGATGACAGCCGCTTTGGCGGATCCGGCGTGGTCAATGAAGGAAAATTTACGGCAGAAGACATCTCCATGCACGGCATGGACCAGTCCCTGTCCCTGACGCTGCCACCGCTGGCAGCCATATACATCGAACTCGATTCGGCGGCAGAAGCTCACCGCACCGTATCGGCTGCTATGAGCGGCACCGTACAGAAACGGCGCGCCCCGGCCCGGGGAAAATCCCGGACAGGCAAGGCTTCCTCCAAGAAGAGGACCGGGAAAAAACAAAGTTGAATGACATGATCATCATACGATGGGATCATAATTTTAAGAGTGTACTAAGAAGGTGATACAGATGGTAAAAGTATTGTTTGCGGCTTCCGAGGCCGTTCCTTTTATCAAGACCGGAGGCCTGGCAGATGTCATGGGAGCGCTGCCGAAGGCACTGGCATCCAAAGGGATGGATGTGCGTCTGGTCATTCCCAAATACAGCCAGATCGCCGAATCGTTCCGGGCACAGATGAAACCGGTCACCCACGGCATCGTCAACCTGGCCTGGCGCCAGCTCTACTATGGCGTGGAAGAAATCGACTGGAACGGCGTCACGGTCTACTTCATCGATAACGAATGGTATTTCAAGCGGGACCGCCTCTACGGGTTTGATGACGACGACGAACGGTTCGCCTATTTCTGCCGCGCCGTCCTGACCATGCTCCCCAAAGTGGGATTCCAGCCGGACATCATCCACTGCAACGACTGGCATACGGGCCTCATGGGCGTCTTCCTGAAAGAAGATTTCTATCATGACCCGTTCTACCAGCACATGAAGATTATCTATACCATCCACAATCTCAAATACCAGGGGATTTACCCGCCATCCATCATGCGCGACATCATCGGCCTGCCGCAGGAACTCTTTGACAACGGCAACCTGGAATGTGATGGCTGCGTCAACTACATGAAATCAGGCATGGTCTATGCCGACTACATTACGACCGTGAGCAAGACCTATGCCCAGGAAATCACTTATCCCTATTTCGGGGAACGTCTGGATGGCTATATCCGCTCGGCCCGGGACCGCATCACGGGCATCATCAACGGCCTCGATGAAGATGAATACAACCCGGCGGCGGATACGCATATCGCCGCGACTTATACGGCCGATACCTTCCCGGCCAGGAAGCATATCAACAAGGAAGCCCTGCAGCGGGAACTGGGCCTTCCTGTCAACCGCAATATCCCCGTCGTCGCCATGGTGACCCGCCTGGTAGCGGATAAGGGACTAGATCTGGTGACCTGCATCATGGATGAACTCATCGAAGAAGATATCCAGCTGGTCATCGTCGGCACCGGCGACTGGGCCTACGAAGATGCCTTCCGCAATCTGGCCCGGCGCTATCCGACCAAGGTGTCGGCCAACATCCTCTTCAACGAAGGCCTGGCCCATCAGGTGTATGCTGCCGCCGACATCTTCATGATGCCGTCCCGCTACGAACCATGCGGCCTGAGCCAGCTCATCGCCCTCAAATACGGGGCCGTGCCGGTCGTCCGGGAAACGGGGGGACTCAAGGATACGGTCATCCCCTTCGATAAGTATACGAATCAGGGCAACGGCCTGACATTCATGAACTTCAATGCCCATGAACTGCTGTTTACCGTCAAGAGAGCCCTCAGCTACTACGCCGATCCCGTCGTCTGGGAACACCTCGTCCGCAATGCCATGGAAAGCGATTACGGATGGGACCGCTCGGCCCAGGCCTATGCGGATCTGTATCACACCGTATTAGACAGATAATGACACCAAGGACCCCTGCCCGGCATGCTGCGGCAGGGGTTTTGCGATAAAGAAAGGAACGACTATGGAACTACGCCTATATCATGATTCCCACGACAGCCACTACCGGTCCCGCTTTGGCGCCGTACCGTCCGGGTCAGAGCTGACCCTGCGCCTGTCCGTCAGCGGCCGGCCGGCCTCTTCTTGTAAGGCCACCGTACGGCTCTGGCAGAGCAATGCCGGGGAATCGCTCGTCCCCATGACAGCCGCAGGGGATACCTTTGCCGCGACCTGGCAGGTACCGCAGAAGGGCTGCCTCTTGTGGTATTATTTCATCGTCGAATGGGACGGCAAACGCCTGTACTACGGCAATAACCAGGACCACCTCGGCGGCGTGGGAGCCCTCTATGACACGGTGCCGCCGGCGTTCCAGATTACCGTCTACGACAAGAACGCCCATACGCCGGACTGGTTCAAACACGCCATCGTCTACCAGATTTTCCCCGACCGCTTCTGCCGCGGCCGCATGGACTGGCAGCACCTGGCGGGCAAACCCGGTGCCGTCATCCACAGCTCCTGGGACGACCGGCCCTATTACTGCAAGAATACGGAAACAGGTGATGTGGTCCAGTACGATTTCTTTGGCGGCGACCTGGCCGGCATCGGGAAGAAACTCGACTACCTCGCAGATTTAGGCGTTACGGCCATCTATCTCAACCCGGTCTTTGAAAGCTGCAGCAACCACCGCTATGGCACGGGAGACTATCACCGCATCGACCCCTTCCTGGGGACTAATGACGAATTTTCTGCCCTGTGCGAAAAAGCGCGCAAGCGGGGCATCCGCATCATCCTCGACGGCGTATTCAGCCATACCGGCGCCGACAGCATCTATTTCAACCGCTTCGGCCATTATCCGTCCCTGGGCGCCTATCAGTCCAAAGAATCGCCGTACTATGAATGGTACCGCTTTACGGACTACCCCGACGACTATGAATCGTGGTGGGGTGTCAAGGACCTGCCGGACGTAGAAGAAACGACGCCGTCCTATATGGATTTCATCATCCGCAGTGAAAACAGTGTCCTCAAATACTGGCTGGGCCAGGGCATCAGCGGCTGGCGCCTCGACGTCATCGACGAACTGCCCGTGCCGTTTTTGCGCAGTTTCTATCATACGCTCAAAGAAGAAAATCCCGATGCCGTCCTCATCGGCGAAGTCTGGGAAGACGCTTCCAATAAAATTGCCTACAGCGAGCAGCGGGAATACCTCTGCGGTTACGATATAGACAGTGCCATGAATTACGTCCTCCGAGCCATGGCCGTGGCCTTCGTGCTGGGCCAGAAAGACGGCAGCCGCCTGGGGCGGGAACTCATGCAGCTGGTGGAGAACTATCCGCCGGAAAACTGGTATGCCATGCTCAACCTCATCAGCAGCCACGACATCGAACGGATCCTCACGGTCTGCCAGAGCAGTGATGCTGACGTGCGCGGCGAATCCGTCGCCATAGGCCGGGTGAAGCTGCTCATGGCCTGGCAGATGACCATGCCGGGCGCGCCTTGTATCTACTATGGCGACGAAGCCGGCCTCACTGGGGGAAAAGACCCGGATAACCGCCGTACCTATCCCTGGGGCCACGAAAACATGAGCCTCCTGCGCTGGGTGAAACGGCTGACAGCCCTGCGGCGCAAACACGATGCCCTGCAGACAGGGCGGTTCATCCCCCTGTACAGCAAGGGCGATGTCTACGTATATTGCCGGTCCATCGAAGGCGGCCGCGATGTCTTTGATAAGCCCGCCCGGGACGGACTGTTCGTCATCGCCATCAACCGCAGCACGACGGCCGTCCATTCCATCAGCCTCTATACGGACGGACTGCTGTACGGGAAATTGTACAACGCCCTCGTCCCCAATATGGAACCGCTGGAAACGACGGGCAGCCGCCTCAATCTGACCCTGCCGCCGCTCAGCATCGTCGTCCTGGCCGGACAAGAAGGGGGAAAACGGCGGGCCGGCATCCTCCTGCATCCTACGTCCCTGCCGTCGCCGTGGGGCTGTGGCGACCTGGGGGAACAAGCCTATCATTTCATCGATTTCCTCAAGACCGCCGGCCAGAGCCTGTGGCAGGTCCTGCCGCTGACACCGCCTCTCGACGGCGATTCGCCGTATTACTCGCGGTCGGCCTTTGCCATGAACGAACGGCTCATTTCCCTCGATTTCCTGTACCGGGCAGGCTGGCTCAAAAGAGAACGCTATGACCAGTACCGCCAGGAAGCGGCGGGAACCTCGTCCTGGGACGAAGCCTGGCAGTGCAAGGAACGCGCCCTCTGGGATATGTCCCACGACCCGGACCTGGTCATTCCCTGGCAGCCTTTTGACACATTCTGCAGAAAAAATAAGAGCTGGCTCGATGACTACGCCCTGTTTTGTGCCGTCCGTGACTTCTTCAAAGGAAAGGCCTGGACCGAATGGCCGGAAGACATTGCCCGCCATAAAGATGCGGCCTGTGCGCGCTACCGGAAGGAACTGGCCGGTGCGGTCGATCATTACCGCTTCCTTCAGTACATCGTACACCGTCAGTGGCAGGACGTGTGCACCTATGCCCATGACAACGGCGTCTCTATCCTGGGGGATATCCCCATGTTCGTCGCCCACGACAGCGCCGACTGCTGGTCCCATCAGGACCTGTTCGACCTCGATGAGGCAGGAAATCCCAGGAGTGTGGCCGGCGTGCCGCCTGACTATTTCAGTGCCGAAGGCCAGCTCTGGGGCAACCCCCTCTACGATTACCAGGCAATGGCAAAAGACGGATACGACTGGTGGGTCCAGCGCTTCTGCCACACCCTGTCCCTGGTCGATGAAGTGCGGATCGACCATTTCCGCGGATTTTCCGCATACTGGTCTATCCCTGCCGGAGCCAGGACGGCCCGGGAAGGGCAGTGGAAACCGGCACCGGGAGAAGACATCCTGTGCCGGGTCTATCAGGAACTGGGGCCGGTGCGGCTCATCGCCGAAGACCTGGGCATCATCACCGACGACGTATGCCGCCTGCGCAGCCATTTCTCCCTGCCGGGGATGCGGGTCCTGCCGTTCCATCTGAAAGAACGGTCTGACGGCCGGCTGTCCTTCGATACGGAACCGTGTTCCATCGCCTATACGGGGACTCACGACAATGACACTACCCGGGGCTGGTACGAATCCCTGCCGGAAGAACAGCAGCAGCGCCTGTGCCTCATGCTGCACCTGTCTAATGATGCCACGGCCAGCGAAGTGACGGCGGCCCTCATCGCATACGTCTACAGCCGCCGGGCGGAAACGGCCATCGTGCCCTTCCAGGACCTGCTGTTCCTGCCGTCATCGGGCCGGATGAACACGCCGGGGACCGTAGAAGGCAACTGGCACTGGCAGCTGAAAGACGGCCAGATGCGCCTGGACCTGGCCCGCTGGCTCTCCCGCCTCTGTCATACGTACCACCGCTGAGAAGGGAACGGGCCATGATCATCAGTGCCAGCCGCCCCGTACGAAGAAACTAGTTCAATTGACAAGTAAGCATTATCATACATACTCCCTTCAGGATAATCGTTCCTGAGGGGAGTTTTTCTATATAAACTGCCTGCAGATTAAAATTTTCTCACTATTTTCTAATCTACATTTTTTTGACATATGCTGGATTTTGTGCTAGGCTCAAATCAGTTCGTTTGCAGGAAGTGCAAATGCATCATGCAAAAAAATTTACATCTTGAAAGGAGAATCTGTGACATGGAAAGCAAGGAAGTCTTTTCCTGGGATGACGAGATCGAAATCGTCAAACAGGACTATATCGAACTGGAGCCGGGAGAATATCCCTTTACGGTACAGAATATCACCCGGTCCTATTTTGACGGCAGTGACAAGATCCCTGCCTGTCATGAAATGGATGTGGAACTCCTCGTAGAGACGCCGGACGGTGATGCCATCGTCCACGACCGGTTTTATTTCTGCCGGAAAATGCTGTTCAAGATATCGAGTTTCGCCATGACGTTGGGACTGGCCCGGGTGGGGGACCGCCTGAAAATCGACTGGCCGGCCTTGCGCGGCCGCAGCGGACGGGCGCGGATTTCGACACGGGAATACAAGAACCGCCTGTATAATCAGATAGACCGGTATATCATCCCCGAAGAGGACGAGTGCCGTGCCTTCTGACCGGCAGGACCTTCTGGAGGCCCTGTCGTGGATCGACCCGGCATCCTGTACGTATCAGGAATGGTGCGACGTCGGTATGGCCCTCAAATACGAGGGCTGTACGGCCGGCGACTGGGACAGCTGGAGCCGCCGCGACATGGCCCGCTATCACAGCGGGGAATGCGAACGGAAATGGCAGACCTTTTCCAATACGAGGACGCCCTGCGTGACCGGCGGCACCATCATGCAGATGGCCATGGACCGGGGATACGGCAGGGAAATGGGCGGTAATCTCCCTATTTCCCTTGACGAAGCCATCTACATCGACCCGGGGCCGCAGGCAATCCGCATCGCCCCGGCGGCCGCATGTCCTCGGGAAAGCCGGCGGCCTCTCACGGAGCCGCCGCCCCAATGGGACCCCTGTCAGGATATACGGGACTTTCTGGAACGGCTTTTTTCGCCTGATGATTACGTGGGATACGTCATGAAGTCCATGGAACAGAAAGACCGCTGCGTGCCGGCAGGACGGGGCGTATATGGCCGGAAACAGCGCCACATCATCAAAGCCCTCGAAGCCAGCCACGACGTGGGCTATGCCCTGGGGGACTACGACCACCGCGGCGGGGCCTGGGTGCGCATCAACCCGCTGGATGGAAAAGGAGTGCGCAACAGCAACGTGCGGGAATTCACCTATGTACTGGCCGAAGCAGATGACCAGACTTTACAGCAGCAGCTCGATCGGATATGCAGCCTGAAGTTGCCCGTGGCTGCGCTCGTTTACAGTGGAGGAAAAAGTCTGCACGCCGTCGTACATATCGATGCCGGTACGGATTATGACCTGTACCGCCAGCGCGTCGATTTCCTGTACAAGACCTGTCATGAACACGGCTATCACGTCGATGTGTCCAACCGCAACCCCGCGCGGCTCATGCGTCTGCCCGGTATCCGCCGCGGCGAAAGCTGGCAGTACCTCATACCCTATGACAGCCCCTTTCAGTCCTACACGGAATGGCTGGCTGCGCTGGACGATGAAAAAGAGGGGGAAACGCCCATTGAAAACCTGTCCCGCCTGCGCCGCAACCCGCCGCCTCTCGATCCGGTACTCATCGACGGCCTTTTGCGGCAGGGCCATAAAATGATGCTTGCCGGGCCCAGCAAGGCGGGAAAATCCTTTGCCCTCATCGAACTGTGCATCGCCATAGCCGAAGGGACCTCCTGGCTGGGACAATTCCCCTGCCACCGGGGCAATGTTTTATATATCAATCTGGAATTAAATAGAGCGTCCTGTATTGACCGGTTCTGCCGGATCTACAATGCCCTCGGCCTTGCCGGGGATCATGACGATGCCATCGACCTGTGGAACTGCCGCGGTCATGCCCGCCCCATGGAACAACTGGTCCGCGATATCGTCCGCCGGACAGCCGGGAAAGACTACATGGCCATCGTCCTCGACCCTATATACAAAATCACCAATGGCGACGAAAACAGTGCCTTTGACATGGGGCAGTTCTGCAACCAGCTGGACAAACTGGCGGCAGTGAAACAGTGCGCTGTCATCTATTGCCATCACTACAGCAAAGGCAGCCAGACCGTCAAAAAAGCACAGGACCGGGCATCGGGCTCAGGCGTATTCAGTCGTGACGCCGACGCCATCCTCGACATGCTCGACGTCAAAAGCCCTATCGGAGCCCCGCCGGCCTTCCGGATTGAGGCCATCCTGCGCGAATTCGCCCCGCCGCTGCCCTTTTACATCACCTTCGACTATCCCATCCACCATATAGACTACACAGGCCTCATCGCTTCGTATAACGAAGACCTGGACAACCTGGGCCGGGGACGGGAAGACATGCTGGCTGGAAAAAAACAAAAATGCCTCAGCAACCAGCAGCTCATGCGGGAAGTATTTGATGAAATTATGGAGGAAAAGGAAGAAGTCTATATAGGTGACCTGATGAAAAAAATGGGCATGAGCCGCAGTTCCATTAAACGGTACATAGACGAAAGCACTGATTTAGAAAGGAATAAAAAAGGAAACGTATATATAAGAAAAAGATAAATCGAAACGTAATAAACACCTGCCCAAAACACCTGCCCACATTGGCATATATATAGATATGGACAGTATCACCCTCAAAATTGGCAGCCAGTCCCGGACGGGAAGAGCGGGGAGCTGGAGACTTCCCCGCTCAAACCCGGTCACGGGAACTGGCCCGCGCGGGGAAGGGAAGGAAGGGCCGCCGTTAGCGGCTGGTGGTTAGTGGGAAGGGAGAGAAAAGGCAGTTTGAAGTTTGATGTTTGATGTTTGATGAAGCCGGTTCGACGGACCGACTATTTTTATACAAAAATCAGCAAGATAGTGCCGCGACGGCCGGCGTTTTACGTCAGGCATCGCCGACGGGGCCGTCAGATGCAAGGAGGATGGAAGGAGTCATAGCAGGGCTACGAAGGGCAGTAGGTCGTTGGCCGTAGTTCGTTTATCGAAGCCGGTTCGTCGAACCTCATGTTTTAATACAAAAATCAGCATTAGGCCGCACGACAGGAGACGCTTTCTATCCTGAATCGCACGAGATGGTACCAGATGCAAGGCGGAAGAAGGAGGCGTAGTGGAGCTACGAAGGGCCGCCGTTAGCGGCTGGTGGTTAGTGGGAAGAGATAGTTTGATGTTTAATGTTTGATGTTTGATGTTTGATGAAGCCGGTTCGACGGACCGACTATTTTTACACAAAAATCAGCATACAGGCCGCACGACAGGAGACGCTTTCTATCCTGAATCGCACGAGATGGTACCAGATGCAAGGCGGAAGAAGGAGGCGTAGTGGAGCTACGCCGACTGATGACAACGAAGCAGATGGTGCCAAATCGGGTGAGACAGGTGAAAGAAGTCTCCTGCCGTGCGGCCAACGAGGAGACGGTGTTATGGATCTGCAACAGCGGGCCCGGTCGGCATTTGCCATTGTACTGGAGGCCATGACCCGGCGCCAGTCCCGGCTGCGTGCCGACAGGGATATCCGCACATTGACAATAAAACTTATCGAAAAAGTCGAAGCCGTGGCAGAGCCGGAGGACTGGCCGGTCAGCGAATATACGGACGATTTCCGGCAATACCACCCCGAAGACTCGGCCATCTGGGAACGGTTCTTCTTCCACGCCATGTTCGTCAGTACGGACCTGGCGGACTGCCTGTGCTTTTTGCGGGCCGGCGGTGCCATTCTCATCCCCGATGCCGCCTACGGCTACATCATCCGCCCCGTCATCGGCGGGCACGGCTACCGCAGCCAGAGCGAATACGACCGGATGAAACAGCCTCTCCGGAAATGGCAGGCCGACATCATCCGCATCCTGCGCCTGCTCCACCACGAGCAACGCCGCTATGCACGGTACGAGGAAGGAAGGCTGGAGTTGTGATGGACCGCGGTCAGTGATTAGTGGTTAGTGGGAAGAAAAGGCAGTTTGAAGTTTGATGTTTGACGAAGCTGGTTCGACGGACAGGGTATCTTTGCCGTCCCTGAGAAGCGGTCCTTCGCAGGGGTAGCTTGCTACACTGCCGGTTCGTCGAACCAACTATCTTTACAAAAAATAGCATTACAGGCCACACGACGGGAAACGCTTTCTATCCTGAATCGCACGAGATGGCATCAGCTGCAAGGAGGATGGAGGGAGCCATAGCGGGGCTATGGTGACCGACGACGACGCGGCAGATGGTGCCAGATCGGGTGAGGCAGGGGAAAGAAGTTTCCTGCCGTGTGGCCGATTGGTTGCCAAGTGACGAAATCCGTCCCCCTTATAGAGTGAAAGGAGACATGCTTATGAATCCATTTATCCGACATTTTCCCAAAGAACGCATCGTCTATTTCGTGCGTCAGGCTATCGAGATGCTGGTATCGCTCAGGCCCTATGCGGCCTGTCGTACCAGTGCCACCTGTCCCTGTCCGGCGGCTTCATCCCGGCCGGTGACGGGCATTGCCATCGGCGATGAAGTGACACTCAATATGCGTTCCCGCAAGCCTGCTGAGCGCAGGCGCGTCGAATTTCCCCGAAGAAAGGAGAGCGAATATGTTTGTTTACCTCAATCCCGGCCATGATATGTTCCGTGACCCGGGAGCCGTCAATGACCATCTGGCTCTGACAGAAGCACAGCTGGCCCGGGACCTTGCCTGGCTCGTCTCGAAACGCCTCGACCAGCACCGGATCCGCAATATCGTCGAGCAGAACGACGACCTCTTTGGCGTCATCTGCAATGCCAACCGCTGGCAGGCCGACCTTTTCGTGTCCATCCATTTCAACGCCTTCAACAGGCACGCCACGGGCACGGAGACCTTCGTGAGCTATACCCCGCACAGCGTCATGGCAGGCCACGCCATCCAGCAGAATGTTTGTGCCGCTCTGGAACTGCCCGACCGGGGCATTAAGGAAAACATGAACCTCCTGGTCATCAACAGCACATCCATGCCGGCAGTACTCGTAGAAGTCTGCTTCATCGACAACGATGACGACATCAGGCGCTACGAAGAACGGAAAGGCCGGACCGCCGACGCCATCGCAACGGGCATCATCCAGTACATGGGACAGCTGGAAGGAAAAGCGGCGTAGGAAGGGCCGCCGTTAGCGGCTGGTGGTTAGTGGGAAGGGAGAGAAAAGGCAGTTTGAAGTTTGAAGTTTGATGTTTGACGAAGCCGGATCGTCGAACCGACTATTTATACAAAAAAACTAGCATATAGGCCACACGACGGGCGGCGCAGGTGAAAGAAGCCGCCAGCCGTGCGGCCAGCGGAAAGGAGGAAAAGGAATGGCAGAACGTAGTAACTTATCCAATAAGTTGAAACTCGTCGTATCCTACCGGGATGCCGACGACAACGAAAAGACCCGTCAGATCACCTTCAAGAATCTGAAGGGCAATGCCGATGCTACCGCCGTCTACGGCGCAGCAGAAGCACTGGCCGGACTGCAGGAAGATGCGCTCATCCGCATCTCCGAAGTCACCGAAAACGTCATTGAGGGATAAGGCCCGCAGGCCGTGTGAAGGGATAGTTTGATGTTTAAGGAAAGGACCGTAAATCGTAGGCCGTAGGTTGTTCGTCGAAGCCAGTACGTCGAACCGATTATTTTCACAAATAAAATCAGCATATAGGACCCACGACCGATGGCGGTTTCCTGTCTGAATCGTCAGAGGAGCCGTAGTTCGTAGTTCGTTCATCGAAGCCGGTTCGTCGAATCGACTATTTATACAAAAAAAAATCAGCATATAGGCCACACGACGGGCGGCGCTTTCTATCCTGAATCGCACGAGATGGTATCAGCTGCAAGGAGGATGGAGGGAGTCATAGCGGCGCTATGGCGACTGACGACGACGCGGCAGATGGTGCCAGATCGGGTGAGGCAGGTGAAAGAAGCCGCCAGCCGTGCGGCCGGCGGAAAGGAGAAAGAAATGGCTAAAAAAGAAATGCGGACGCTTAGTCTGGTACTGATCGACCCGAAAGGCAAGACTGTATCGTACAGCATCCGCAACCCGAAACCGGGCCTTGATAAAGAGGCCGTAGAAAACGCAGTCAAAGCCGTCATCGACGGAAAGATATTTGCTACTGCCAACGGGGACCTGATGGCGCTCAAGAGCTCCCAGGTAGTCACCCGCCAGGTAGAAACCCTGGAATAAGCGCAAGCATAAGGGACGGTAACACAATAGATGTGTCTGTATTGTGTTACCGCCCTGTTTTTTGCCGGTGAAAGGAGAGAGTTTTTTGTAGAATGACAAATGAAAATAAGGTACAATGGAAATGGACTTTAGACGTATTATCCCGCGCCAAGGACGGTGACACGGCGGCCTTTTTCCAGCTGGCAGAGCAGTACGGGCCGCTCATGGGCGCGGTCAGCTCCCGGTATGTATCGTATTATACGGACCTCACCGAAGCCCGGCAGGCCGCTCTGCGCGGACTTCATGAAGCTGTCTGCCGGTGGGATGGCACCCATTTTTCCAGCCTGCAGCAGCTTCACTATTTCCTAAAAAAGGAAATCCATCGGTACGTGCGCAACGAAACGGCACGCATGGCCTACGATCGCCGTCATTATGGCCAGAGCATCGACAGCGGCGGCCAATGGACCGACCTGCCAGATGCGATGGCTGATGATGCGCCCGGCCCGGCTGAAGCAGCTATCGAGACCGAACGGAATCAGATCCTGCAGAAAGCCTTGCAGAACCTGCCACCGAGAGAACGGCAGATTGTCACCGGCCGGATCTACGAAAACAAGACCGTCCGTGAACTGGGCGCCCATTTCGGCGTGACCCATCAATACATCTCCAAAATCTACGGCAAAGCCATCCAGAAATTACGCGACTGGCTGACGCCGTATGATATACAGCCTACGTAGAAAGGAGGAGAAACCGATGATACAATCTCTGATTGAACTCACCCATCCCCTGTGGAAGCATCTGGATAAAAAAGTGCAGTTGAAATTTTATGCCGAATGCATCTTAGATACGAACTATCCCGATGGGACCTTTTATTTCGTAAATACGAAACGGGGACTCCGGGCAAAAGGCGTCGAAGCATGCCACCGTCCCGACATCTATATCAAGCCGGACACACCACTGGAACCGTGCACCTGGCTGGAAGAAGGTGAAGAAGAAAAAGGAGCCTGACCGTCATCATGTCCGGCAAAAAAATCCAATTTCCCCGGACAATCAGCAAAAATCTTTTTTTAAGAAAAGAAAGGAAAAACCTAAAAATGTAACACCATAAAAGCACTGCCTTTACTGGGCAGTGCTTTTATGTATATTCGCTTATATATAGCATTCATTGATACAAACGTATCAAAAACTACAATGGAAAATGTCTAGATTAGACGAAAATTAAGATTTGAGCCATTTTCGTGAAAAAACTTGACAAGTGAGGAATAATATGATTGTTTTATGCGATAAAATACAATGAAAATTGGGATTACCGCTTGAAAATCACATCGTTGTGATATTGCAAAAATTTAGAATCAGGAAGTGTCCGATGGGGCAGGGTAATTTGCTTTTTATCAAAGGAACAAATCCAGTCGCGTGTCGTATCATCTAAATTGTTTTTTCGCTTTAATACATCTGAAACAATGATTTTGTAATCGGTACTGATAGTAATATACCCTTGGTCAAAAGCTCTATCATGCAGTGCATTGAGACAAAGACCATTATGAGGATTAGCTTTTTCCGTTTTATTTTCGCTATCTTTCCAGGGTTTTATGTGACTGGCAATTAAAAATGCAGGGATAGAAATTCCGGTGATACAGCAGCGATTTTCATAGGCACTCAGGACGGCATTACGGAAAAAGTTCTGTCCATAGCGGATTGAACTTTCCTGTATAATATTCTGTCCTTCGGGGAAACTATAATCATCGTTTTTATCATACAATAATTTCTTTTTCAGCCTTAATTTCTTTTTCAGCCTTTCATAAACTTCATTTAATTTTTCATAGTTTTGTGAATACGTCTCCCATACATATTGATCCATTTTGCTGCCGTGTGACAATCCTTCAACATTACGCTTTCGTAAATTTTTATCAAATCTGGCTAGATTGCACATTTTCATAGCCATTGCATTAGCACTGCGGTTTAGAATTGATGCTGATTTTTCGATGAGAGGATTTTTTGAAGATATTCTGCCAAATGGAATCTGATAATACAGAGAAAGAGCAATGAGAGTTTCTTCCTCATTCCAATTTTTTCTAATGCCACTCATACAATCACCTTCTTTATAGGCCTATTATACCAGGACAGTATATTAGTTGTTAATAATAATATTAAAAATATTAAAAAATTATATGATGCTCGATATATGCTTACTGACACTATTCTAAATATTTAAAAAATAATTTTAATATATTTAGAATAATATACACTAACATATGCTGAATATTGACAAATAATAGTAAAAATAATATCATAATATATATAATGTGTAACGGAAGGTGATAATATGGCTAATATAGTGAAAAATGATGATGTGATTTTGAAAAAAGAAACGAAAAGAGAAAAATTTATACGGCTTGCGGAAGCCCGTACAAACAAAATTCTTGATATGTTGCAGTTGTTAGGTAATTGTTCTAATACAAATATATATGATTATACTCAAAAAGATGTAGAAAAAATTTTTGCAGCTATTGAATCAGAAGTAAAAGAAACAAAGAAAAAATTTAATAAAATGGATAATAAAAAGAATGATCGTTTTACACTTGAATAAAATGGGAGGAATGTTTTATGAATAATATGAACCTAACTCCGATACCGCAGAATTACAAAAATAATGTTGAGTGGATTTTGGGAGCTTATACAGATGCTGGTATCACGTTTCCTAATGGATTTCAGAAAGATGCCATTCAAAATGCTGTAGGTGCAAGAAAAACAAACAAGTGGAAAAATTGGAGATGCGATATATCCCTTGTGAAAAATGAAAAAGGACAGTATATCATTGTAGAAGATTCTGGCACAGTAGGATTAACGGGGAAAATTATTCCTATATCAGAAATTGATAAGTTAATGGCACAAGGGAGCGTATTGGGGCCAGATGAAAGACTATCCAGATTCACATCCATGTTTAATTCAGGTGGAAATACGACAGGCGGCGGACTTTTTGGAGCTGGTAAAAGTGTCTATTCTGTTGCATCACAATCCTATACATATTACTATGATTCTTTAAGAGAAGATGGAGTATACGTTGCTAATGTTAACCGATGTGGGCAGGTTCTTGCTGAATCTCTAATAAATGACGACGCTAAAAAATTTATAAAAGATAAAACGGGTTTATCAGAGAAAAAAAGTACAGGTACACGGATCATTATTGAAAATCCTAGAAAGGACTTGATTGATTCTATTCAAAATGAAACAATCATACCGTATATTCAAGAATCATGGTGGCGGATTATAGAAAGGCTGAAAGATGGAGCTGCAATTTCTGTAAATGGAAAAGAAATTTTGGTTCCGAAGGAAATAAAGAGCGCTGCAACACATTCTTTTGAATTACAAAATGTGGAAACATATATAGATGGATATAGGGTAAAACATTTTGGCCTTTATACTTTTGATACTGGTAATAATATTTGGTCCGGGATTTCTTATTATCGTAAAGGAATGAAAATTGGAGACATTGATCTCAAGGATATCCCAAAAAAAATTGATGGTAAATTTTGGGGATATATTGAAGTTGACGAACAATGGGAAGATGAGCTATCCGGAATTGAAGACCGTGTACATTTTGGTGTCAGCAAAGGAAAAAAGAATACTAAAACCTTTCAAAATTTAAAAAATTACTGCAATAAAAAAGTAAGAGCAAATTTTATAGAATGGGGGTATATTAAAGATAAGGAAACGGAAGATAAAAAATTGCAGAATGAAATGCTGGAGATTGCAAATGATATTCAGAGCTTGTTTGAAAAACTTGGCTTTGAGTCATTAGGCAAAGGACCCAAAAAAGGCGATTTTTCTATTCGTTGGCAACATGTTGTGTATCCGAAATTGGGTTCAGAAGAAGTCACTACGGATGATGAAATAAGATTTTCTATTTTGATTAATAGTTCCTATGCAGCTGATAAAAAATTCGATTATAAAATTGCCGTTGTCGATCCCGATACGGGGAATGAAGTATCAAGAATTGCCGAAAATACAATTACAGTAGCTTCCAATGACAGAGAAAGAATAGATTTTTCCCATGTTGTTAAACCCAATAACTCTGTGCAGTACGCAGAAAACAGGATTGTACTATTTGTAAAAGTTAAAGGGAGTGGGAAAAGCGCAAAGAAAGAACTGCCATTTTTCTATGATATAGATAAGCCGGACACTTCCCGTTCTTATGTTGGTTTGGCACTGCACGAGTGTATTTTTCCCAGGACAAACAGCCGTAGAGTAAATTTTGGTGAAATGTTACATGATGTATCATATTCCATTGAAAATAAACGGGGTTTGGAATTGAAATATAGATTAAATATCAGTATCCATAATGCCAGTGTACCTACATGCGATAAAATTGTAGACATTGCTTCTTTAACGGGGATTGTACAACCTTATGAACAATGTATTAGTGACCCGATTAAAGATATTTTGTTTGACCAGAATGTGTATGAACAATATTTGACGTCTGGGATACTGGAACTACGAGCCCGTTTGATTGCAGTTGAAGATAGTGGAGAAATTGAAAAAGGTGATAAAATTACCTCATATAACTATAAAATTTATCTTAACTGTGATGAAAAAAATGGTTTTCAAGATTCCTTTTCTGTTCGTAGTGTTGATGCACCTGATGACTATAGGCGCTCTTGGTGCGAAACGGGAAATGGAAGGTCGATTACACTAAATGTAGGGCATCCAGCTTATTTATACGTTTCTGATTATCCAGAAGTTCAACATGAATATATACGAGAACAAATGTTGAAGCAATATGTTATGCTTTATCTTGAGGAAGGAAGATATGATATGTTTAATGTAAGTGGACAGATTTTTACAGAACTTGAACCACAAGAAGCTGCAGAACAGGTATTAAATAAAATGGAAAGTGTCTACTCTAAAAGTTTGAGGTGAGATAATTATGGGGCATATCGTATCAATAGATAAAGATGGTCATTTAGTCTATGAAGGTCTTTTGTCATCAAAAGAAAAAGCCACTATTGATGAAATTTTAGATGCGCTAAAAAAAGAAATTCCACAAATAGAATCAGATTTGAATGATAAATACGGAAAAAGTGTTCTCTATAAATATTATCTAGGAAAATTTTTAGCTGAGCAGCTGAAAAAATATAACATTTCTATTGCTGAAAGAAGAAAATTTTGGGATGAAATAAAGACCTTTGCGACTAATGAAAAACGGGTACGTAACGAAGGAGCCAATGCAGAAACGCGCAGTTTTTATGGACAGTGCTATAATCTTGCTCAGTTGGATGAAAACACTGTAGTACAATTATCATGGCGGCAATGGCAGGATATCTTTGATCGGGTCGGAAATCGTGAAGATAAACGGATTTTTCAATGGATTGGAAGATTGTCTGAAAAAATTAGAGAAGACGACTGGCGAGAGTTTGAGAAAGGGCTTCATTTATATCTCAAGAAAAAAGATACATCTGTCTTCTCAGATGATGAATTGTTTGAAATTTATGATTCTATTCTTTCTATGGGGAAATTTTGGAGAGAATCGTTTGCTAAGTTTTCAAAAGAACATCCTACTAGTGCAAAGATTAAGACGAAGACCCGTAGGTCTAAAAAGTATCAGTCCGAATGCTTCCGTTTGCAGCGGGAATTACATGCTTCGCTTGACGAATCACTTTTTTCCCAAGCTTTTGAAATTGCTATGAGATAATAGTAATATATCAACTACCCACCCTCTCTTTTTTATCTTTGCTTATGCAAAAACGGAATTTTGAGTACTTTTAAATCTATTTTGTGGTATAATAATTTAATATGCAGTTCTGCAATATTCTGGTTTTTCTTAGTAGAAAAGCTGGTAATGTTACAGTACATGTAATACTTGATAATAAATAGATTAAAGGGGGTGAGGTCGTGGTATTTAGATTGGGAGAGCTTTTTTGCGGTCCCGGTGGATTAGCATATGGAGCTACTCATGCTATAATACCAAAACGGCCGGATTTACGTATAGAACATGCCTGGGCAAATGATTATGATGATGCAACCTGCAAAACATACCGACATAATATTTGTAAAGATGACGCATCTATGAGCGTATATTGTGGGGATGTTCGTAAACTAGATATCAGTTTGGAAAATCCCTTGTTTAAAGACCATCCATTTAATGCATTTGCTTTTGGATTTCCCTGTAATGATTTTTCTGTCGTAGGGGAACAAAAAGGTTTTGATGGAACTTTTGGGCCTTTATATACCTATGGAGTGAAAGTTCTGAAATTGTTTCAACCTGAATGGTTTTTAGCCGAAAATGTCAGCGGTCTTTCTAGTGCAAATAAGGGTGGAGCCTTTCCTCGAATTATGAAGGACCTTCATGATGCAGGATACAACATCTTCCCACATTTGTATAAATTTGAAGAATATGGCGTTCCTCAGGCTCGTCACAGAATTATTATTATTGGAATCAGAAAGGACTTTCCTTTTATCTTTTATCCGCCGGCTCCTATCACACCAGACATAAAAGACTATAAAACGTCACGTGAGGCATTAGAAAATCCTCCGATTGCACCGGATGCACCTAATAATGAATTACCGTGTATGACAAAAACGGTTGTTGAGCGCTTAAAATATATAAAGCCGGGGCAGAATGCGTTTAATGCAGATTTACCGGCGCATCTTCAATTGAACATTAAAGGAGCACGCATTAGTCAGATTTATAGAAGACTAGATCCGGACAAGCCGTCTTATACGGTAACTGGATCTGGCGGAGGAGGAACCCATATTTATCACTATTCAGAAAATAGGGCATTGACTAATCGGGAAAGAGCCCGGCTGCAGACGTTCCCAGATGACTTTGAATTTAAGGGGACGAGAGAAAAAGTCCGTCGCCAGATTGGGATGGCAGTTCCTTGTGACGGAGCACGACAAATTTTTGAGGCTGTTTTAAAAACGTTTGCAAGGATTCCTTATAAGCATATAGATAAATGCAATATAAAATTTAATAACGAATGAAGGTAAGTTTGACTAACATATTTTTATAAAGCCGCTGAGAAGCGGCTTTATTTGTTTTATGAAATTTAAGGAAATATTGTATTATTTTACTAAAATGTATATACTGATAATAAAGATATATAAAACACTGAAAAAGGAGTGATTTTTATGCCAAAGGCCGGGGATAGGTTAAATGTATTTTTCAATTCAGAGGCACCATTATCTTGGGGTACCCACCGATATCATAACTCTAGGACAAGACGTAGTGGAGAAAGATATATTCCTATTCCACGGAAAGAAGCTAAGCGTTTGGGACTTCGTAATAGCAATTGTGGTACTGGATTTGGAATCAATTTATTCAATGTACATTCTACAGATGGACATTTTAGTGGAGTATTAATGACTGCAGGATGCTCCCGCCGCGGGGATATGTATGCAAAACAATTTCAAGGTTACGGTAATCTTCGCGCTTTGCTTCCGTGGCTGGAATTACATAATGCTCAAGTGGGCGATGAAGTGCAGTTTGATTGGACCAGTACTACTGATATCGAAATGAAATTCATATCTCATCATGATGAATAAGTGGCAGTTTAATAAACATAAAAGTAATGGTTGGTGATGTGTATGCGGATTCTATATTCCAATATACCTCCGCTTCGTATAAAAGAAGGACAGGAAACGTTTATTGACGGGTTTCGCACAGCTTCTCAGGAAGCTGATAGATTAGATATTGCAGTAGGATATGTTTCTAAAGGTTCTCTTTTGGAACTTGATCAGTTGGTTCATGAAATGAAAATACAATATGTCCGTCTGAATATGGGCATGTATATGATAGAAGGCATTTCTGAAAGTACCTATCATACAGCCGTAGATGTAAATAAACGATGGCAGGAAGAAGGAATCGGAGAAATACGTCTGGTACGCCCTTTTAAATATCATGGAAAGCTTTATGTCTTTTATCGTGCAGACCAACCGTTCTGTGCCTTTATTGGATCGCATAATTTGGGGGCATTAAAGCTGGAGGCTGTAAACCGGCGTCAGTATGAAATATCAGCAGAAACCAGAGATTTGGAAGAAGTTCAGGAAATTGCAGATTTTGTAAATTCATTGAGCAGTCCGGTATGTTCGAGAAATTTGGCAGATATAGACAGCCATTCCATAAAATTGATTCGGGAAGTAAATACATCGCTTTCAGGTGTTGAATTGGTACATGAAGTACCTGATAAAAGTGTTGAATTATATCAGAAACATCGCGTGGGCAATATATTTAAACTACCTTTAAAAGTTCCTTCAAAAGAAGATATTGAATACGACCAGCTTCATGGAACAAAAACGGCGAAATTTACAAAATCAAATATTAATGTCTGTTATGCAGCTCCCCGGTCTGCCCGTAAAAATCGTGATTGGTATGAAACTCAGCTGACAGTTAGTACGGCAGTTCGCCAGCAGGAAGGATATCCAGAAAAAAATCATCCTTTTTTTGTCGTAACTGATGATGGGTATTGGTTTAAAGCTCATACAACGAGTGATGGAAATAAGCAGTTTAGTGCTGTAGGGGATGAGCTGATTATGGGGCGATGGCTGAAAGGCCGTTTAGCGGCTGCCGGTCTTGTTACTCCTGTTAATGATACGGGTAAAGATACAGAGTATAGGGGCATGATTACCCGTGAAATGCTGGATGCCTATGGAGCTGACAGCTTGGTGTTCTCTAAAACAGATCAAAAGGCAATAGACGAAGATGGGACAGAATTACCTGTTTGGACATTATCTTTTATATCTGTAAAAGATAATGAATCTTCCCCTGAGGAGGAAAAAGATAAATGAATTATCTTAAAGCTTATACGGATACAATCCGGGAACGCGGAAATGAAGGATTGGCAAAAACAATTGAAAAGACAGCAGCAGAGGTAGGTCAAAAATATCTTGCTGACTTTGATTATGTCAGTCATAAAATAGGATTGCTTTTTGGTAATGTACAATCGGGTAAAACTGCGCAGATGTTTGGCATTATCTGCGAAGCGGCAGATCAGGGATTTGCTGCCTTCTTACTGCTGACAACGGATAACGTTGCATTGCAGCAGCAGACTTTACAACGGGTAGAAAATGATTTAGGGCATTTTTGTATTTGTGGAGAAAATGACGCCATGAAATTCACCGAAAATGCCCTTGTTAAACCAGTTATTATTGTGCTTAAAAAGAATTATCGTGTTTTGAGACAGTGGGCTAATATTATGCGTTCAACGGCATTTATGATCGGTAATCCTTTGTTTATTTTAGATGATGAAGCGGACGCCGCTTCGTTGAATACGCTGGTTAATAGCAGCAGGCAGTCAAGTATTAACCGGTATTTAGATTATATAAAGAGTGAGGCTTCGAGCAGTATTTATTTACAAGTAACTGGAACACCACAGGCTATTTTTTTACAAACGATTATGAGTGGATTCCGCCCGTATTTTACGTATTATTTTAAACCGGGCAAGGGATATTTGGGCGGCGATTTCTTTTTCTCTGAATCTGGAAGAAGTTGTATACGCCTGATTGATGATATGGATGAACCTTTGCGTCAAGCGGTCTTTCATCATCTCGCGGTATCTATACAGCTTTTAAAATCGGGTGTACCAGCGGCTAATTTTATGATTCATCCCAGCGTTCGGATGAATATACATAATAAATACAAAAAGGAAATAGAGAATATACTCCATGAAATTCATACTGATTTTGAATCAGAGAGCATACAAAATTTATTAAGAGAGGCTTATAACAGACTTCATCCTCAAAAGCATATGTTGCTGCCTTTTGGTCAGATTAAACAAGGTGTTTGGGAACTCCTTGAAAATAAAGAAATTAAAATTCTTATTATGAATGGCAAACATGAAGTTCGTGCTGAAGAGTATGCATCAGGATCTAATATTCTCATTGGGGGAAATACCCTTGGCCGGGGTGTTACATTTAGCGGGCTTCATACTATTTTTTATACACGAACGGCTAAAAAGCCGCAGGCTGACACGATGTGGCAGCATAGCCGCATGTTTGGATATGATCGTGATCCAGGACTCATTGAACTCTATTTAGATAATCGTTTGTATAAGCTCTTTTGTGATATTAATGCAACTAATAATGCGATAATTGCACAAATAGAACGCGGTATTGAAAATGTTAAAATGTATTATCCTGAAGAATTGAGTCCGACACGAAAAGAAGTACTGGATAAACGGTATGTATTTGCCGTGTCGGGCGGAACGAATTATTTTCCGTTTGATCCCGTTAATGATTCTATTGAAGAACTGGATACGTTATTACAGCCATTCGATGATCATGTAGAGAAATATCAAGTTTCTATGCAGATTATTAAGCGGGTTTTAGAACATATACAAACCGAACCGGAATTTCCATTAAAAGCATTTATGTCAATTATCAACATGTACATTGCTAAAAATCCAGGTGTTCAGGCAAATCTCATTGTACGGCGGAATCGTGATATAAAAAAAGGATCGGGGGCATTGTTGTCTCCTAATGATTGGAACATTGGAAAAAATATTACCGATAAAGTGGTACTGACCGTTTATAAAATGACGGGCAGCAAAGGATGGGATGGTCAAAAAATATGGGTTCCTAATATTAAATTCCCTGATGATGCCATTTATTATGATGTAGCAGATGCTGATGAATAAAGGATGAGAAGACTGCTATGGACGATATGACTAAGGAACAGCGTCATAAAAATATGTCTCATATCCGGGCGGAAAATACCAAAGCCGAAGTTCTGCTGCGGAAAGCTCTTTGGCATCGTGGCATACGGTACCGCAAGAATTATAAGGAGCTGCCGGGGAAGCCTGATATTGCTATCACGCGATGTCATATTGCCGTATTTGTAGATGGAGATTTCTGGCATGCCCGGGGACATCAGGAGCGCCCGGGGGAACAGGTGAAAAGCAACCCTCAGTATTGGCAGAAAAAGCTGGCGCGCAATGTGGAACGGGACAAAGAAGTGAATGATGCATTGACCAGTATGGGCTGGCTGGTACTGCGGTTCTGGGCCAGTGATGTAGAAAAGGAGCTCGATGCATGCGTCAGTAAAATTTGTGACTACTGTGGGAAATGGAAATAAACTAGATATTTGCAAAGCATAAAGTGAAGCACGAGTATGATGTACATGAGTATCATATTCGTGCTTCCTTTTATTTACAGTGCATAACGATGATGTGCCGGTGGCCTTTGCAAATTTTACCTTCTTTTTCCAGTTTTGATAGTTCCCTTGTGATGGTACTGCGGGTAGAGCCCAACATTTGTGAAAAATCTTCATGAGTAAACGGATATTTTATGCGTATGCCAGAAGGTACGGAAGTCCCATGTTGATGTGCCAGCCGAAGTAGTAAATTATATAGACGCTGTGAGATATTACAGTATGCAGTATCTTTTATTTGAGCCATCAAAATCCGGATTTTTGTAGAATGCAGTTGCATAATAGCCTTTGTATATGCTGGATTTATTTTTAAAATATCAAAAAATTCGATTTTGTTGATTCGTTTTAAAATGACGGGGGTAATGGCAGTTGTGATTACCTTATCCTCATCTTCTTGCAATAATGTGATTTCACCGAATACATCACCCGTTGATAACAAGAGAAGAATCCGGACGTTTCCATTTTCATCAACAAAACTATGTGAAATACATCCGGAACATATTAAGTATACATAATTATTCACTTCTCCGTCACATGAAATCAATGCCCCTTTAGGTAGAGTGAATTTGGCCCCTGATTGGGAAAAAGCCTTTAATAATACGGGCCTATATGAGTTATAAATAGCTTTACTTGGAAAAAACGTATTCATCTTGTCTCCTAATAATAGAAAAATGTGTTCTGCAACACATACACTTTTTAATTTTTACTATATAATATAGCATATTCACAAAATAAACAAGGAGGAACTCAAAGATGAATACTTGGTTACAGACAAAAACATGGAAAGAAGCAAAAGAAGCGATTGAACAAAGTAAAGGTGTAGCAGTATTATCCATTGGAAGTGTAGAACAGCATAGTTATCATCTTCCTGTGGGGACAGATAGTTACGTTGCTATTGCACTGGCTGAAGAAGCCTGTCAAAAGACAAATGCCTTGTTAGTGCCTCCTATCTGGTTTGGCTGGAGTCCCCATCACATGGTGCTTCCAGGTACGATTACGATTAAAGCAGAAACGATGATTGCTCTGACCTATGATGTCATTGCGTCTCTAAAACATCATGGAATAACAAAATTTGTGTTAATCAATGGACATCGTATTGTTAATGTAATTTGGATGCAGCTGCTTGGTGAAAAGGTACAGCGGGAATTAGATGTTACCGTTAAAATTTTTGACCCGGCCTATATGTCTAAAGATATTGCAGCATCCTTAGGCTTTGGACCTGTAGGACATGCTGAAGAAGCAGAAACTTCACATATGTTGTATATTCATCCCGAACTGGTACATATGGAACTGGCTAAAGATAATCCGATCAAGGAGGTTCCGCTATATTCCGTAGATCCTGCTTATACTCATGACACACTATGTTACGTTCCCAGTAAATATCAAAGTGCTGAGAAAAATGCGAAGATAGCCGGTGGTACGACAGGGGAACCGACAAAAGCCAGTGCAGAAAAAGGAAAGATATATCATGAACACCTGATGAAGCATTTAATTACTGTCATTGAAGAATTGCAGGGGCAGTAAGGACGGGAAGGGGGAAATTGTTATGAAAAATTTTTCCTGTTCAAAACTCATATATGGTGTATTTATTCTCGTATTGATTATGGTAAATCCACCTGTTGTCTATTATGTCAGCGATTATGCGAAACTTCATCCGTTTGTTTTTGGTTGGCCAACCTTACTTGTATGGCTCGATTTCTGGTATGTTACTGGCATTCTTGCATTTATAGCTGGTGCATTTACCATCGAAAGTTGGAAACGGGTGTATAAAGATTATTGATGAGGGAAAGGATGTGATTGTAATGAATATTGGTTTAATCATATTAGCGTTATATACGCTTACTCTTTTAGGGATTGCCTGGTATGCTTCCCGAAAGAGTGAAAAAAATATTAAGGATTTTACAACTGCCAGTAGTTCATTGGGAATATTCGTCCTGACTCTTACTTTTAGTGCGACGTATCATAGTGCGTACGCGTTTCTCGGTGCCGGTGGATTTATCTATCAAAACGGCGTAGGTTGGTGGGAAAACGGCATCTGGACTGTTTTTCCCGGTATCCTTTTCTGGGTCATTGGCAGGCGTTTTTGGCTTCTTGGTAAAACACGCGGATATTTATCTATGGCGCAGTACATGACAGATGTTTATCAGACAAAGTGGCTGGGCGTCATCGTTACGGTCATTACTCTGGTTTTCACCGTACCCTATGTTGCCATGCAGGCTATTGGATCCGGGTATATTTTTCAGACGATTAGTGGAGGGATGTTAAGTTACTCTGTAGGGACCTTTATTTTCTTCGGGTTAATGATCATCCTCGTGTGGCTTGGTGGTATGAAAGGTGTCGCATGGACAGATGCTGCACAAGGTGTATTTATGTGGATTGGTATGGTCATCGGCTCGTATTGGATCATATCTGTAACATACGGGAGCCTGGATCAGGCATATCAGGCGGTTTGGGAATCTATGCCGGCGTTATTTACACTTCCTGGTCCTAAAGGAGTAGTAACTCCAGCTGACTGGGTATCACGATGGACGGTTATTACGATTGGTATGATGATGTTTCCTCACATTACTTTACGATTCTTCTCAGGAAAATCATTACGCGTCCTGAAATGGTCATCCATTTTTTCTTCTATTTATCTGACTTCTATTTATGTGTTTTTGCCAGCTGTCGGCATGGCAGGGAATTTGCTCCTTCCTGGATTGAAAACTCCGGATACAGTTTTCCCGGAATTACTGTTGCAATATACTCCGATTGTTTTTGCTGCACTGGTCATAGCCGGTGCACTGGCGGCATCTATGTCTACAGGAGAATCGCAGCTGCATGCTGTCAGTACGATGATTTCTACAGATGTATATAAGCCATACATCAATAAAAACGCCTCGGATTATCAGCAATACAAAGTAGCAAAAATGGCAATTCTGTTTTTCGGTTTATTATCCGTCATCGTCGCATTAAGCCGTCCAGGCATTTTGGCAAATATTTTGGCTTTGTCTAATGGCGGCGTAGCGGCGCTGGCACCTGCCATGCTCGGTGGCGTTTTCTGGAAAAAGTCAACGAAAGAAGCAGCTTTAAGCAGTATCCTGATTGGTGAAACAATCATGGTTATCACGACGTTCTTCATAAAAAGCCCATTAGGCATTATGGGTGGTTTATGGGGACTGATTGCAGCTTTCATTATTTTTGTAGTTGTTAGTTCATGTACCAAGGCACAGAAAAACACCGTAGAAATTGTGACGTCTGTCAGTGAATTTTTTTCAGACCGTCAGCAAAAATAATATAAAAATTCTGTATGTAAGCCCGTGGATGTGCAATACACACGTATGATTGTATATCCATGGGCTTTTTGCGATATAAATTACAGGCTTCATCCTTACAGCAGTCTGATGTATAATATGGATATATATTACCCGGCCGCTGCGTGCCGGGGTGAAGAAAGGTGATAGTCGTGTCCAAAGAGCTGGAACAGGAGTTTACGAAGGTCATTTCATCGGTGACGAAGGAGATAACGGAGTCGGTGGTGCGCGATTCGGCACTGGCTTCTGTAAAAGAGCTGAACGAGTCGCTGCAGGCGCTGAAGAAGGATTCGCCCAGGCTGGTGAAGGATATAGAAAAGGCAGAGGCGATGTATGCTGATGTTTCCCAGCATGCTCTGGATAATATGCAGCGTTTTGCTGATTTTATCAGTTCCTGGCAGGAACAGCAGTCAGAGCTGCTGAAAGAGATAGGGAACCGCAATGATATGGTTTCCCGATGGCTGCAGCAGTCAGAGAAACGGCGCATAGAAAACGTGAAGTCTTTGCAGCATCAGGGCGAGGAACAGAAGAAAGAACTGGATGATATCCTGCAGGGTGTAAAGCTGGTACTCCAGCATTCGCTTGACATGGAGAAAAAGATCAATGCAGAGCATCTGGAACAGGTGAAAACGCTGGCGGCATATGATGCGGCCCTTTCTTCTAAATTGACGACACTCAAGGTGCTGGCCGGCATCAATTTCGTCATACTGGCGGCTCTGGCCGGGTATACCATAAAAGGCATCATAGGGGGATAAGTGATGATTTCTAAGGATACGTTTGCCGCAGTGCAGTCCCTCTATGATGATGTGGAAGACGGGTATAATCAGCGTATCCGCCGGCATGTCCAGCAGCAGATGCTGGCTCATCTCGACGATATCACCCGCGAGCTGGAGGCCATCCATACGGCTTGTGGCGCAAAGACTGTCCGGCTTCACGATTATATCCAGGTCATAGAGGAAACGTGTACGGCCATTCATCAGCTGGCGGAACGGCTGAATGAGAATTTTATGCTTTTTGTCATGGGAAGTGGCAAGAACGGGAAATCGACGCTGATCAATGCCCTGTTGGGCCAGCAGGCGGCGGCAGAGGATTTCCTGCCGAAGACGTGGAAAATCGATGTGTTCCATGATGCGGACTTGGATGCCTCTTGTACGCTCACCTTCAAAGACGGGTCCTGCCGGTCGATGACCGCCGGCGAAGCCCAGGCATATATCGAAGGGGAAGAACAGAAGCGGAAAGATTCGGAATGGGCGATCCGTCAGGAACTGCGGGAGTTCAAGAAGAAAAAAGTGCCCCTCGAAGTACTGGAAGAAAAGCAGCGGGAACTGCGCAAGTACGGCCTGTACCAGTCGCAGGTCATCGAAGCGTCCTGGCCGGTCGGCCACAGTGATATCCTGAGCCATTACCGCCTCGTCGATACGCCGGGCCTCAGGCAGGAACTGGACGATATGATCGTTGCCAGCGCGGAAGAATATTTCTCCAAGGCCGATGGCGTCATCTGGATCCTGCCGGGGGATAAGATTGCCAGTGCCGGCGACCATACGGAGCTGCGCCGGCTTTGTGAGAAATATGAGAAGCATCCCGATAACATCATTGCCGTCGTCAACCGCATGGATATCGTGCGGCAGAACGGCCAGGATCCAGACGATGTGCTGGCGGAAGCACGGCGGTTCTATGGGGACTTGTTCACGGAAATCGTCCCTATTTCGGCCAGGGAAGCCCGGCAGGCGGAAGATATGCTGCATCAGGACGGTATCAGCAAAACAGAGCGGCAGGAAGCGGAAGCCCTGCTGGAACGAAGCAATCTGCCGGCTCTCCTGCAGTTGTTGAACCGGACGCTCTTTGCCGACGCCCTGGACATCCAGATCCGCAGCAAGCTCCGCGGCTGCCGCGATTTGTTGGATCACATCCGCCAGGAGGCGGGGCAGGCCTCTTTGCTCCTCGCCGAAGTGAGCGGTCAGCGGGAGGCGAAGATCGCTGCCTGGAACAAGGATTCGTCGGAAATCCTGGACCGGCTGAAGCAGGATCTGGAGACGTTCCAGGACCAGGAAGCGAAGCGCATCCATCGGGAAGCGGGCCGTGTGGAAGATGAGCTCTGGGATATGGAGACGGATTACCGCAACGAGTATATCCTGGAACAGATCATCTGCCCGGAATCGCTGGAACGGCGCCTCCATGAGTTGGTAGAGGCCCATAGCCGCCAGCTCATGGACCTCTACCGCCGTCATCTGCAAAAAGCGCCTTTCAAGGAATTTCCCTCTCTGAAGGAGGATGAAATGACCGTCTGCCTCAATCAGCAGGGCGTCATCGGCAGGGCCAATCTGTCCGATGATCTGAGCGGTCAGGGCAGTGCCCAGCTGGCCCTGGGAGGAGCCCTGGCCATCGGGGCGGCGGCACTGCTCGGCCCCGTAGGGCTTATCTTTGCCGGACTGGCAGCGACGGATATTGGCAAAAGCGTGGCCAAATTCCTGTCCCGTACGTTTGGTTCCAGTATGGCCGATAAGATACAGAGGCGGTTTGAAGACCAGATGGCCGATGTCCGGAAGAAGCTGGAAAGGGAGTACCAGGATTATATCGAAAAGTCGGGAGGTTCCATCGATTCTCTGCGGGAATCGACGTATGCCGAGCTCTACGGGCCGTCAGATCAGACACAGACCGTCATGGAGCATCTCCAGAAACTGGACGGCCTGGGCCGGCTGCAGGTGATACCGCTCCGGGTCCAGGACATTATTTTTTCTCATTAGGAGGATTTCATGGACGTTAGAACTTATATAGACGGGCTGCTGGCCCGGGCTGAGCAGTCGCCCCTGTTCGGTGACGAAGCTTTTCCCGGCCTGTACCCGGTGTACCGCGACCTGCAGCTGCTGCGGGCCAAAGTCGAACAGCCGCTCCATGCCGCCATCATCGGCGAGGTCAAAGCGGGGAAATCGACGTTGATCAACGCTTTTGCCGGGGGTGACATTTCCCCGACGGATGCGACGGAAACGACGGCGTGCATCATGAAGATTGCCTATTCGCCGGAAGAAAAGGCCGTCCTGCATTTCCGGGACGGGACAGAACGGGAAGGGTCTGTGAGCGACATATACGGCCTGTTAGAAGAGCATCACAACGATCAGGATTTCTTCGGTCACTGCGATTACGTGGAAGTCGGCCGGAACCTGCAGGGCCTGCGCCATATCTGCCTCATCGACACGCCGGGGCTGGAAACGATTACGACGGCCAATGAATCGCGCACGACTGACTATTTCCAGTCCGTCGATGTGGTCCTCTGGGTATTCAATGGCAATTATCTGGGCCAGAGCGATGTCAATGAACGGGTACGCCAGGTGGCCCAGATGGGCAAGCCTATCGTGGCGGTCATCAACCGCATCGATCAGGTGGACGGCGACCCGCAGGATCTGGTCGATTATCTCGATGACTCGCTGGGAATCTATCTGGAAGAGATTTTCCCCCTGTCGGCCCGCAAGGCCTACGAAGGGGTCATGCAGGCCGACCAGCAGCTCCAGGACGAATCGGGGTTTACCGATCTGTATACGTATCTGGACGAGCACATCGAACGCCATGTCGATGATGTGCAGCTGGACAGTATCATGAAATCGGCACGGGTACTGGAGGATAAGATGAAACTCCTGCACCGCCAGGCATTGGATCAGATTGAACGGAAGCTCCACACGTATATGGAACTGGATGAGCAGATCCAGTACAACGGGAAGATGCTGTCCGAAAAGGCGCTGAGCCAGACGAGAGAGTGGCTGCAGCATACGTTCCTGAGCCGGGCGGAAGGGGCCCTGTACAGCCAGATCGGGTCGGGCAATGCCTTCAGCAGTTCGTCCCAGGACGAGTTCCAGCAGACGCTGCGTCAGATCCTGTCCCAGGAACGGATCCGCAGTGAAATAGAGGGGTATCTGCAGCAGTTGTCGGAAACGATACGATCGGACTGGCAGGGACGGCTTTCGGGGATTGATGCCGAATTGTCGCACATGTATGAACAGGAGCAGGAAAAGAACCAGATGGAAATGGCGCGGCTTTCCCTTTCGATGCAGGAAAATACCGGCTTGGAATCGGTGAAAAATTCCGTCCTGGCCGCCGGGGCTGCCGGAGGTGCTCTATCCATCTATTCGGCTGTCGTCGCGCCGGCTGCGGCCCACGTCACATTGGGAGCGGCCGTGAGCACTATCATGCCGCCGGTCCTCCTGGCAGGGGCCGCCGTCGGGCTGGTCACGGGCTATGCCAGGAGCAGGAAGGTAAAGACACAGCAGCGCCAGCAGGTACGGGAAGTACTGGGCATGGTACGGGACAAGACGGGAGCGACGCTGCTTCCAGCCTTGAAAACGTATCTGGAAGAAATTTGCCAGGCTACCCAGACAGAAGCCAAACGGGATTTCGTCGAAAAGAACTTCGCCGGCCGGAGCGTGCAGGATTTGCAGCAGCTGGTGGAACAGTTGAAACAAATCGTCCGTCAGGACGAAGCGGACCTGCGCGTACTGGATTGAATCAGCCACTAAAAAAAGGACTGTCTTCATGCGACAGTCCTTTTTGCTACCTATTATTCGTCTTCATTTTTGAGTACGGTGATTTTCTGTTTCAGGCTGACGGCCCGGTCGAATTCAGCCTGGATTTCGGCACTGGGCGGTGCGTCCCATTTGCTGACCAGATAGATGGCCAACAGGGAGAAGATGAAGCCTGGCACGATTTCATAGAGGCCGAACCAGGCGAACTGTTTCCAGATGAGGACCGTGAGGCCGCCGACGATGATGCCGGCCAGGGCCCCGTTTTTGGTCATCCGTTTCCAGAACAGAGACAGGAGGATGCAGGGACCGAAAGCTGCCCCGAATCCGGCCCAGGCGTAGGCTACCATGGTCAGGATATAGTTATTGGGGTCGAGGGCCAGGTAGATAGCCAGTGCCGCCACGACGAGGACGGTGAAACGGCTGACGTAGATCAGTTCTTTGTCACTGGCTTTGGTGTTGATGAACGTGTGGTACATGTCTTTGGAAATAGCCGATGCCGTGACCAGAAGCTGGGACGAGGCCGTGCTCATGATGGCGGCCAGGACGGCAGACCAGATGAGGCCCGACAGGAAAGGCGGGAAGAGTTCCTGACTCATGATGAGGAAGACTTTTTCCGAATCGGCTCCGACAAGCGGCGTCTGCAGGACGACTTTGCCGACGAGGCCGACGAATACGGCTGCGGCCAGGGAAATGATGACCCAGGTCATGGCGATGTGTTTGGCTTTTTTCAGTTCCATGGGGTCTCCGATGGCCATGAAGCGCACCAGGATGTGGGGCTGGCCGAAGTAGCCGACGCCCCAGCCGATGGCCGAGATGATGGCGATGATGCCGGTCATGCTGGTGTCCGGTACGAGCTGGAGCAGCTGTGGCGAATCAGTAGCGACCCGGTCCAGTACGGGCCCCAGGCCGCCGTAACTGATGACGCCTACGACGGGGACCAGGACGATGGCCAGGAACATCATGCAGCCCTGGATGAAGTCGGTCCAGCAGACGGCCATGAAACCGCCCAGGAAGGTATAGACGACGACTACGCCGGCCCCAATCAGCAGGGCGTGGAAGTAGTCCAGGCCAAAGACAGTCTGGAACAGCTTGCCGCCGGCGACGAATCCCGATGACGTATAGATCAGGAAGAAGATGAGGATGAAGATGGCAGAAATGAGGCGGATGATATTCTTTTCATCATGGAACCGGTTTTTCAGGTAGTCCGGCATGGTGAGGCTGTTGTTGGCCACTTCTGTATAATTACGCAGTCTGCGCGATACGAAGTGCCAGTTGAGGAAGGTTCCCAGACAGAGACCAAAGGCCGTCCAGAATGCGGAAATACCGATGGCATAAGCAAAACCGGGCAGGCCCATGAGCATCCAGCCGCTCATATCCGAGGCTTCGGCACTCATGGAAGTAATCCACGGGCCGAGACTGCGTCCGCCCAGAATATAGTCACTGAGGCGCTGCTGGGACCGGGAGTAGTAGACACCGATGGACAGCATGGCCAGGAGATAGAGGGCAAAGGCGCTCAAAACGACAATATTTGTCTGAAACATGAATGAAAACTCCTTTGTAAAAAAATGCAATACCATAGATTATTTTATTTTACCGCATATGTCAACATATGGCAATACTTTTCAGGAAGGGAAAGGATGACGGAGCGTGGTTAGTGGCGAGTGGGAAGGGAGAGAAAAGGCCGTTTGAAGTTTGATGTTTGAAGAAGTCTGGCTTTTTCTTTTCCAGCCCTTTATAATGGAGGAGAAACTGAAATAAAAGGATGACTGATGATGAATATATTAACCGTAGAAGGCGTGGCCAAATCGTATGGCACGCGCGTGTTATTTGATGATGTGACTTTTTCCATCGATGGCGGTCAGAAACTGGGCCTCATCGGCCTGAACGGGGCAGGCAAGACGACGCTGCTCAAGATCATTGCCGGCCTGGCCGAGGCGGATACAGGGGAAATCTGGCGCAATCCCAAGGCGCGCATCCATTATCTTCCCCAGGAGCCGCAGTTCCAGCCGGGCCGCAGCGTACTGGAAAGCGTTCTTGACGGCGACCTGCCAGTCATGGATGTCCTGCGCCGTTACGAAGCGGCCGTCGAAGAAGACGATGATGAAGCCGTGCTGAAACTGACCGGGGAAATGGACGAAAAGCAGGCCTGGGAGCTGGAGCAGCATGCCAAAGTGGTACTCCAGAAACTGGGGATTTCCGATTTGTCCCAGTCCGTCGATACCTTGTCCGGCGGGCAGCGGAAACGGCTCGGCCTGGCCCGGGCGCTGATCCTGCCCTGTGACCTGCTCATCATGGACGAACCGACGAACCACCTGGACGACCGGACTATCTGCTGGCTGGAAGACTATCTCCACGACAGTAAGTCCGCCCTGCTCCTGAGTACCCATGACCGTTATTTCCTCGACCGCGTCGCCGGATCGATGCTGGAACTCGACCGGGGAAAAGTCTATACGTATAGTGGCAATTATGCAGCCTACCTCGAACAGCGCCAGGCCCGGCTGGAACGGGAGGAAGCGGAAGCGGCCAAGCGGCGCAACCTCATCCGCCGGGAAACGGCCTGGATCCGCCGCGGCGCCCAGGCACGCTCGACCAAGCAGAAGGCACGGCGTGACCGCTATGAAGCCTTGTGCGCCATGGAAAACGGCAAGCCCATCGATAATGTGGAAATCTTCGATACGTCGGTCCGTCTGGGCAAGACCATTATCGACATGGATGACGTGGCCTTTTCTTATCCGGGCAAGGCGCCCCTTTTTTCCCACGTGACCTATCACGTCGTCAAACACGACCGCATCGGCATCATCGGGGAAAACGGCGTCGGCAAATCGACGCTGCTCCGGGTCATCGCCGGCCAGCTGCCGCCCGTTTCGGGTACGATTACCATCGGCCAGACCGTCCGCTTCGGATTTTTTACACAGCAGCTCCCGGAATTTGACGAATCCCAGCGGGTCATCGATTACGTCCAGGAACACGGCCATTACGTAGTCAATCAGTTCGGCGAACACATTTCGGCATCGCGCCTGCTGGAACAGTTCCTGTTCACGGAAGACATGCAGTATACCTATATTTATAAGCTCAGCGGCGGTGAACGGCGCCGTCTCTATCTGTTGCGCCTGCTCATGGACCAGCCCAATGTGCTCCTCCTGGATGAACCGACGAATGACCTGGACATCCCGACCCTGACCGTACTGGAGCAATACCTCGATACGTATCAGGGCGTCGTCCTCGTCGTATCCCATGACCGCTATTTCCTCGACCGCGTGGCCGACAAGCTGTTCGTCCTCAAAGACGGTACGTGGAGCCGCTATTACGGCGATTACAGCGAATATCTGGAAGAGATGCTCCGTCAGAAAGAGCCGAAAAAAGATGCTCTTTCCCGCGATAGTGGGGACAGCCGGGGCAAAGAAGCGCCGCCAGAGCCGGCACCAGTCAGAAAAGGTCTGACGTCACGGCAGGAACAGGAGCTGGAGCAGATCACCCAGGACCTGCCCCGTTATGAAGGGCTGCTCAAAGGGCTCAACGCCGCTATTGCAGCCGCTGGCAGCGATTATGAAACGGTAGAGAGCCTGTTGAAGGAACAGGAAGAGACAAAGGCCAAAGTGGATGAACTGACGGAACGCTGGTGCGAACTGGAAGAGTTGAAAGAATCATAAGAATCATAAAGAAAAGGCGCTGCCTCACGGTCAGCGCCTTTTTCATTGGTACGGGTATGCCGGGATTATTCCCATTTTTTCGGTTGTACGTTATAGGTCGTCTGCCCTTCGAATACGACGTAGCCCGGTACGGCGTGGGCCGGTTTCTTTACATTGCGGACGAGGGTGCAGTCTACTTCGACCTTGCTGTCCTGACGGGCTTTGCTGTACCAGGCGGCCAGTTCGGCTGCGGCGGTCAGCTGGGTATTGGTCGGCTGTGCGTTGTGGCAGGCCAGGATGACGTGGGAGCCGGGACGGTTCTTTACGTGGAACCACAGGTCGTAGGGATGGGCTTTTTTGAGGGTCAGGAAATCGTTCTGCCGGTTGTTGCGGCCAATCCAGATGTCGAGGCCGTCTACGCGGACGGTGAGGATATCCTGGGAAAATTCGCGGCGCAGCTTGTCCTTGGAAGAGGACTTGATGAGTCCCATCTGGCGCATTTCTACTTTAATATCGGTGATTTCCGATTTCGTACTGGCATTTTCCAGGGCGTATTCCAGGGAGTAGAGATAATTGAGATAGCGGGCGTTTTCTTCGTGCAGTTCCCCCGATTTCTGGATGCGGTTGCGCATCTTGGTATAGCGCTTGTAGTAGCGGTTGGCGTTGTCCGTCATGGAGTAGGCCGGATCGAGGGGAATGGTGACCGGAGCCTGCTCCGGTGTCAGGATGTCCGGCAGGGTCACGGATTTTTCGTGGTCGTGTTTTTCGTAGGCGTAGATCATGAGCAGGTCGCCGTAGTGTTTGTACGTGTCCATCTTGGATGTTTCTTTCATTTCGGCGGCGATGCGCTTGATTTTCCGCTTCTGTTTTTCAATGAGTTTGCCTACTTTTTTCTGGAGTTGTTCCTGTTCCCCGCTCAGGCTGCGGTGGGCCGTCTGATAGTCGCTCAGGTATTCTTCGATGAGGTCGAAGTGGCGGCGCGGATACTGGGCCAGGCTGCAAAGGAGGATGGGAAAGAGGATTTCCTTGCCCCGGACGGTGTAGACGTAGGCACCGCTTACGCCCTGAAGTTCATTTCCAAAGGAGACGATAGCATTGCACCAGGCGTCTTTCTGTGTTCCCGTCAGGTCCGATACGGGGGTGTTTTTGTCGATGTCTGTGCGGAAGGCCAGTTCGTCGAGGACGATGGTGCTCATGCCGTTGAAGCGTTTGAGCATCCACTGGTACAGGGGTTCGCTGCTTTCCATGTCGAGCATTTCCCGGAGTTCGGCCGGCGTAAAGGCGAAAGGGTCCATGCGCTGGAAATTGGGCGGGAATTCGTACGGTTCTTTGGGGGCAATGGTGCGGACGGCGTTTTTTCCTTTGCCGGTCTTGATGAGGGCTTCGATGATGATGCCGTTTTCCGTAAAGATGACGTTGCTGTATTTGCCCATGAGTTCGACGTGGATTTTGCGGGTCACCAGGCGGCCGGAGATGTCCAGGACATCGACGTCGATGTCGATGAGGCGGTCCAGGTGGAGCTGGCTGATGGAGGCGATGCGGCCGTTTTCATAGTATTTGCGCAGGAACATGCACAGTCCTGTCGGGGTGTCCGGCGTCGGCGGCATGGTCTGGGATATATAGAGGCGCGGTGCGTCGTCGAGGGTGATGACCAGGTGGTGGATGCCTTTGTCGTTGAAGACGCGGAAATACAGGGACCGGGCGTCGAGCTGGTAAATTTTGGATATGGCACCTCCCTGAAGGAGGGAGACGAGTTCGTTTGTGATGCTATGCAGGGTAATACCGTCTAGATTCATGTTCAGGCTCCTATCGATTCTTTTCGTTTTTTTCGTTTCTCTCTATTCTATCATGTTCTATCGGGCCCTGCCAGTACAAATGCAGACGAGGCCTGCTGGGTTGTAGCTGCTAGATTAAGATTCCTGCCGCCGGCCCCCTGTCAGGTTCGGAAGCTCCACGGCCCTTGCCGTGCGTGCCCGTTGCTGGCGCGCTGAAACTCGCTTTGCTCAGACAAAACAGCGCGCCGGACGCAACAGGTACGCCCGCCATCCGTCACGGTCCATGATGACCGCACCGGAACGGAGCCGTTCCCGCAATGTCACCAGCCAGGGGCCCGGTGGCTGGTTGGGTTCGTGCTAGTTAAAGTGTTATGTTAATAGCAGTGTTTACGGATTGGCCCCACGAATTGGTGGAGGACCCGGTGAAAACGCAGCATTGTTTTATCGGTATTTGACATTTGTATTTTAAACTGTATAATGGAATTAAAGAGTGCACCGGATTTTGCGAATGCGAAGGTACCAACATGCCAGATATGTAGCAATCGCGCCGGGGCTTTTTTATAAGGAGGGGAATAGCTATGAGAGCAAGAGATGTTGCGTTATTCTTCTTATTGAAAGATACGGATAATACTGTATTTACGCAGAATTTAGTGAATAAGAATGATAGAACTTTCTACGATGGCAATGCACGATTGAATAAATTTTTGCATCTGGCCCAAAATATTTATTTAGCTAAGTATGGCGAGTTGTTGTATGATGACGATTTGCTGGCTTATGACAATGGAGGCGTTGTTCAGGAAGTTCAAAAGGGATATGGTTTCTTACTTCACAACAAGCAGAAACTTTCAAGTTCTATCTGTATTACGGAGCAGGCAAAGTCATTTCTAAATGTGTTTTATGATGTTTTTAAAAATGCATCTCTTGATGAACTGATTCAGTTGTCCCATGAGGATGAATCCTGGGTTGACAAGCACAAATATGGAACGGATTTAAAGTTAATCAAAATGGATACTGCCAAGTACGCTGAGCAGTACAAGAAACAATATAGTGATATATTGCAGGTAATGGACGGATTGGGAGCGTAGAATGGTAGAAATAGGAGAGATTTTGTGGTTAAGGATGCGGTTCAATAATGATCCGGGCACTATATCAAAAACAAAACACCCCTATGTCGTAATTCGAAAAAGTGAATTGGGCTTTATCGAGGTCGGACAACTGGACTCGTTACAAGGAAAGGAATACAAGGTTGCCTTTAAATCCAATCATCTTGTCAGGTGTGAAGGGCAAAGTGCAATAACCAAAGATGGATATATACAGATGGATAACTGCTTCATGATTGACGACTATGATGAGCTGTCAAAATACAGCAGGGGAAAGCTTACAGATGACCTTACGAAAGATATTGTTTCTCATTACAACGAGTACCAATCCAATAATGAAATCAGCGAAAATAAGACCGTATATCTCCCTAAAGAGGAAGTAGATGCACTCAATGATACGTAGTCGTTGCCGGTATCGTTTTGTCCCGTATGGCTTGTGCCGTGCGGGATATTTTTTATTAACGACCCGAGCATGAAGAAACTATAGAAAAGGTAATTGGAAAGAAATTTAGCCAGATTTATAAAAAAAGAAGTATCGAGTGAATATAGAGAAGGATTTGATTCTTCTACATCTACTACCGATACGCCTACACAAACGCGTCGTATCAGAGCCGATACTTCTTCTATTTCCATTATATTCTTGAAGGCAGAAAAAGGGAATGAGTCAGATGCAGTACGTAATGGACATACCTGCCATACGGGCCTGCTGGATAAGAGCCTGCCTGCCGCCGGACCCCTGTCAGGTTCGGAAGCTCCACGGCCCTTGCCGTGCGTGCCCGTTTCTGGCGCGCTGAAACTCGCTTTGCTCAGACAAGACAGCGCGCCGGACGCAACAGGTACGCCCAGCATCCGTCACGGTCCATGATGACCGCACCGGAACGGAGCCGTTCCCGCAATGTCACCAGCCAGGGGCCCGGTGGCTGGTTGGGTTGTAGCTGCTAGATTAAGATTCCTGCCGCCGGACCCCTGTCAGGTTCGGAAGCTCCACGGCCCTTGCCGTGCGTGCCCGTTGCTGGCGCGCTGAAACTCGCTTTGCTCAGACAAGACAGCGCGCCGGACGCAACAGGTACGCCCAGCATCCGTCACGGTCCATGATGACCGCACCGGACCGGAGCCTTTCCCGCAATGTCACCCGCCAGGGACCCGGTGGCTGGTTGGGTTCGTGTTGCCGGGCTTTCTATAGAACTTATTAAAATAAGAGACAATTTTAGTCTTTTCTGATATACTAAAATTGTATGAAAAGAGTTTGGAAGTGAGGGGACACAGATGATTACTTGCAACGGCAACGGCAGCTTTGACATGCTGGTCATTGGCGTCGATAAGAAGATGAAAGCCCTGCAGCGGGTACCCAAGGAGGATGTAAAGGCCCTGAAGGTATTTGTTGAGGAGCGGCCTGATATATTGGATTATACTTCGCTTTATGTGTATCATTGTGCCAGTGGCAGCAAGGTACATACGTATCTCCTGGTAGGGCTGGACAATAAACCGGTACAGTATGCGACGTATGAGGATTTCCGGGTGGGCCGCCAGATTTTGCAGGCTGCGCGGAAGGAGAAGGTCCGGGAGCTGGCTCTTTTGATCGATACGCTGGAAATGGATATTCCATCGCTCATCGACGGACTGTTGTACCAGAATTATGAGTTTATCCAGTACAAGACCCAGGCGTCGCCCAATCTGGTCAAGAATATCAATCTCATCACGGCGAGCCTGCAGATTAAGGAATTGAATACGCTCTGCTATGTGTATTCGTCGGTTTATGAAGGGATTTATCTGGCCCGGGATCTGACGAATATGCCGTCTAATGACCTGACGCCGCGGAAGTTTGCCGATTCGGTACAGGAGTTGTGCAAGGGCGAAAATATTCACGTCGAATCGCTCAACAAGTGGAATCTGGAAAAGCGCCATATGGGCGGCATCGTAGCGGTCGGCAAGGGCAGTATGAATCCGCCGCAGCTGGTGTCGGTTCTGTACCAGGGCGATCCGGACAGTAAGGATGTGCTGGGGCTGGTCGGAAAGGGCATTCTCTATGACAGCGGCGGCCTGTCTCTCAAGTCCCACGCCAATCTGGAGTTCATGAAAGACGATATGGCAGGAGCCGCAGTGGTCCTGGGCGTCATCCGGGCGCTGATGCTCCTCAAGTATCCCGTCAATGTGCTGGCCGTCATGCCTCTGGCGGAAAATATCCCGTCGGGCATGTCCTACCGCGTCGATGATGTCATTACCATGTACAATGGCAAGACCGTGGAAGTCAAGAATACCGATGCCGAAGGCCGGCTGGTCCTGGCCGATGCCGTAGCCTATGCCCAGGATAAAGGGGCGACGCGGATCATCGATTTCGCTACGTTGACGGGAGCCTGTGTGACGGCTCTCGGTACGGTGCGCAGCGGCATGATCGGCAACGACCAGGAATGGATGAACCGCATTTTCACTATGGCGGAACGGGTCCATGAAAAGGTATGGCAGTTCCCGGCGGACCGGGAATATGAAAAGCAGCTCCAGAGCGATATTGCCGATTTGAAGAACGTCGGCGGTCCCGAAGCCGGAGCCATTACGGCCGGCCTGTTTATCCGTCAGTTCATCAGGGAAGGGACGCCGTGGATCCATTTCGATATCGCCGGGACGGCATTCCTGGAAAAGAAAGATGATCTGGGCTATATGGGCGCGACCGGGACGGGCATCAAGACGGTCCTGGAATGGCTCAAAGGGGGCCAGTCGTCATGAATGTAGATCTGCATATGCATACGACCTGTTCTGACGGCCTGTATACGCCGGAACAGCTGACGAAAATGGCAGCAGAGGCCGGCCTTTCGGTCATGGCCATTTCCGACCACGATACGGTGGCTGCTTACTCCGGTCATTCTTTTGCACCGGGCATACGGGTCATCCCGGCTATTGAAATGAGCAGTGATTATGATGGGGAAGATGTCCATGTCCTGGGCTACTATATCCGGCCGGATCAGAAAGAGCTGACGGAGTATTGCCGGCAATTCAAACAGCGCCGTCTGAACCGGGCTCTGGAGATCGCCGACCGGTGTGTATCCCTCGGCTATGACATCGACCGCGGCCAGATAGAAGGGATGCTGGCCAAAGGGGGGACCGTAGGCCGGCCGCATATTGCCCGCATGCTCGTCGCCAAAGGGTATTTTCCCGATGTGAAAGCCGTATTCGATACGATACTGTACCGCGGCGGCCCGGCCTACGTGCCGTATCACCGCCTGACTGTCGATGCCTGTATCGACCTGATCCATACGGCAGGAGGGCTGGCTTTCCTGGCCCATCCGGGACTGTTGAAGCGGACCTTGTCCCGGGTCCTGGCCTTTCCCTTTGACGGGCTGGAAGTCTATCACCCCAATAACCGCGGCCGCTGTGACGAATTCCTGCGCATCGCCCGGGAGCATCACTGGCTGGTGAGCGGCGGTTCCGATTTCCATGGCGTACCGGGCCGGTTCCCGGAAACGGTCGGGTCCTATGCCGTAGATGAATCGTACGTGCACGGGCTGCTGGCCTATCGGCCGTAAGACCGGGAAGCGGCAGGGCAGTCTATGTCATGGCAGGCAGAAAGAAAGGATGAGGAATGATGCATATTACCGGCTTTATCGGTGCCAGCGGGACAGGGAAGAGTTATCATGCCCTGGTCGTGGCGCACGAAAGGAATATCGACTGTATCATCGATGACGGCCTGCTCATTTATCAGAACCGCATCGTCGCCGGCCAGTCTGCCAAGGAGGAAACGAACCGCATGCAGGCCGTGCGCCGGGCTATTTTCCTCGACCCGGCCCATGCTGAAGCCGTCCGCAAGGCACTCCTTACGATCCAGCCGCCGCGGCTTCTCATCCTGGGTACGTCGAAGCATATGATATGCCGCATCTGCCAAGCCCTGCACCTTCCTCATGCGGATGATTATATCCATATCGAAGAGGTATCCTCGGCAGCGGAAATCGCCAAAGCCAGGGATATCCGCCTGAAAGAAGGCAAGCATATCATCCCCGTGCCGACGATGGAGCTGAAATCTCATTTCCACGGTTATCTCCTCGATCCCATCCGTTCGTTCCTGTCCGGCCGGGGTGGCAGGAAATCCGGCGTGGAGCAGTCTGTCGTCCGTCCCGTATTCAGCTATTATGGCAAGCTGGTCTTTTCCGATGATGTCCTCTTTGCCCTCGTCCGCCATACGCTCAAAGGGATGAGCGGTATTGCCCGGGTGAACCGTGTCAAGGTGGCCAAGAACTACTTGTCCCATGCCAACGGCCTGGCCATTATCCTGACGCTGACCATTTATTACGGGGAAAATATCCGCCAGCTCCTGCGCCGCGTCAAGGACGAGGTACAGCAGTCTGTCGAATACACTACAGGAATGTCTGTGGATGTTATGAAAATTACCATTCGTGGCATTGCGCCCCGTTCTTGACAGTCTGCAAGATGCCATGCTACCATTAAATACAACTGCATAGGAGCTGTCAGGTGTCGCAAGACTCAATAGAAAAGCCGGTATAAGCCGGCGCGGTCCCGCCGCTGTAAGGAGGAGCGCTGCTGCAGAAACGCCACTGTATATCTGTATGGGAAGGCGCAGCAGGGTCATGAATCCGAGCCAGAAGAACTGCCTGACAAAGAATCACCGGCAGACCTGCGAGCGATGGGGATGGGGATTAGGACTCTGTTCTGTTATAAACCGTAAGGATGACGTATCCCTGCGGTTTTTTTCTGTTTCAGTTGTTTCAGTATGTATAGGAGCGGTAGTATGGAAGCGATTACTAGTGGATTTTTGTTGTTCCGGCAGGGTGGGATTGTCATGTACATCCTCCTGTTGTGTTCATTGTTTGTCGTCTATATCGGTATGGAACGGGCTATTTTTTATACCCACATGGATGCCGGGGCAGCCTTTGCCCAAAGGTTTTACACGTATATGAAACTGGGACAGTACGATAAAGCGCGGACGCTGGCCGATGAAAGCCAGGGAGGGCTGGCCTATATCCTGCGCGACGTCTTTGCCGGCCGTACGGGCAGGGATGTCCGGGCTTATATCGAACTGCAGTCGGGCATTCTCATGGCAAAGCTGCGCAGCCGCCTGTATTATCTCAGTGTCATCGTGACCCTGGGGCCGATCCTGGGCCTGCTCGGAACCATCAGCGGTATGATCCGGGCCTTTAGTATTTTCAACGTACAGACTGGCCAGTCGGCCGCTATCACCGGCGGCGTCGGCGAAGCGCTCATTGCTACGGCTTTCGGCCTATGCGTGGCTATCCTGGCCCTGCTGATCCATTCGTATTTCACGCAGCGCCTGGACCGGATCATCACCGATATGGAGCTGTGTTTTTCGGCTCTCGAAACGATGCCCCGGGAAAAGGAGGACTGAGCCATGCGTTTACGGGATCCACGGTATTTCAAGCAGCCGTCGATCATGATAATCCCCATGATCGATGTCATGTTCTTTCTCCTCGTCTTTTTCATGATGACCTCGTTGTCCATGGTCGATCTGCGTACCATGGGGGTCGATCTTCCCTTTGCCTCCCAGGCAGAGCAGCAGCCGGCGGCACAGTACGTCGTCACCCTGCGCCGCGATGGCTCGCTATGGCTGGACGATGCGCCCGTCGATAAGGAGCGCCTGCTGGCGTCGGCACGGGAACAGCAGCAGAAAGACAGCCGCTTCAACGTCGTCGTCCGTGCCGATAAAGGACTCGATTACGGAACGGTCATGGGCCTCCTCGACGACTTCAAGCGCGTGGGCATCGTCCGCATTGGCCTGGCTGCAGAAAGCGGGGCTGAGCCGTGACATGGGAGAAGAAGAAAGGGCGCGTCGCCGCCGGTCTGTCCGTGTCTCTCCATGCGGCGGTTTATCTGGCCCTGGCAGCAGGCGGCTTTTTTACCATAGCCTACAACTACACACGGCAGGAGCCCGGCACCGTTACGGTCTATAATGCCAATGACCTGTCCGGTGCCGGCGGCCGGGATGCGGCAGGGACGGACGGCAATAGCGGAAGCCCCCTGGCTTCAGAACGTCAGGAAGGCGGCCGCATAAGAACGGACGCCGCACAAGCGCCTTCCATGGCGGCCACGGTGACAAATACCTATCATACGGGACCGGTGCATACCGCCGCGACGGCAGGAGAACCGTCCCGGTCTGGCCGGGCAGAAACGGCCGGTCCTGGAATGGCTCATGGCGACGGCGGCAGCGGACGGGCAGCCGGTCCCGGGACGGACGAAAGCGCGGCACCGTCCGGCTCGATTCATGTCGCCGGTGCCCTGGCGGATATGCTCGATGCCCTGCGGGACAGGCTCCCCGATATAGGGAAACGGGCAGATAAGGAACGGCCTGTTCCCTCTGTTCCGGCCCGTCAGTCCAATACGACCATCATCACCCGGGAGGACATCCAGACCCACCGGGACCAGACCGTCCAGGAAGCACTGCAGCGCGTGACCGGCGTCACCGTCAACGAACAGGTACCGGGTATTTCTTCCTTCGTCAAGCTCAACGGTGATGACCGGGTGCTCATCCTCGTCGACGGACAGAGCCTGGCCAACGCCCAGGGCAGCGGCTACGGCAGGGGAAGCGTGGATCTGACCAGTCTGCCCGGCGTAGCGGCCATCGATCATATAGAAGTGACGAAAGGCAGTGGTTCCGTCCGCTATGGCAGCGGTGCCGTCGGCGGTGTCATCAACATCGTAACGAAGAAAGCCGATCACGACGAATCGACTCTTTCGGCCTATACCGGCTCGTGGGGCATGCATGGCTATACGCTTACGAACAGCGGGAAGCGGGACCGTACGTCCTGGCTGGTCAGCGGCAGTATGGAACGGCGCCAGTATTATGCCTTTCCCCATGGTATCAATACGGATCGTTCCCGCGGCGATATTTTCCGCCAGTCCTTCGACCTGAGACTGGATCAGGAACTGACCAGGGATAGTTCGCTTACGTTCAAGGCTTATCATCAGGATTACCATGGCCATGGCTCGACGTTCCTGCCATCGTATTCCCGCTCCCTGCCCCGGGATCTGCGCAAAGAGCGCCTGCCGGGCTGGTACCTCAGTACTAATAAGGTAATCGAACGACTGATCAACGATTACAGCCTGACATATAATTTCCACACCCGTTCGTCCCAGCCGGGGTTCCTCCGCTATTTCAATGATTACCAGCGCACGTTCTGGACCAATCATTTCCTGACCCGGACGCAGGGACTGGAATGGCAGAATAACTGGCAGCTGGGCCCCCATCAGCATGTGACGGCCGGAGCCGAATGGACGGAAGATATGGGGACCAACTATGAGGCCCATTATATAGACAAAAAACGGCACAACCGGGCTGTATATGCCGAGGATGCCCTCAACTTCGGCAAGTGGACCGTGACGCCGGGATTGCGGATCGACGACAACAGTACCTTTGGCCTGCACCGTACACCGCGCCTGGCCATGAATTATAAGGCCAATGACGCCTTTAACGTTTACGCGTCCTGGGGCCGCGTCTTTTCGCCGCCGCGTCTCAACGACCAGTTTTACGTGACATCATCCTCACGGGGAAGAGAAGATCTGCAGCCGGAAGAAGGCTATACGCAGACGCTGGGATTCCAGTATCAGATACACCCCAAATCGTACCTGGAAGGCAGTATTTTCCACAGTCATCTGCGCCATGTCATCCGCTGGAACCGCAGCGTCACGCCCCACGAAGCGGAAAACCTCGATGAGGAGGATAAACGGGGGATGGAACTGACGTGGAAGCAGAAGGTCAATGATCATTGGGAATGGAATGCCGGTTACTCCTATATCCATACCCGGACGGACAGCGGAGACGGACTCGTCTTTGATGAGACCTACAACCAGCCCAACGGCTACCGTGCCGGCGTGGCCTATCACAGCAAGAAATGGCAGGCCTCTGTCGATATGACGGCGGGCACGGGCCGGAATGACACGTATTACAGCAACAATTCCTACGTCGTGTGGAACGGCAGTGTCAGTTATGCCGCCAGCAAAGATATGACCATTTATGGTAAAATCAATAATATCAATGATGAAAGCTATGATTTGTATCACAATTATCCTGCCAGCGGCCGGAACTGGCAGATCGGGATCCAAAAGAAATTCTAGGAGGTGTCGGGAATGAAGAAATGCATGACTGCCGTCTTTGTTTGTATGGGACTGATGCTGGCCTGTCTGGGCCTTGCCGGATGCGGACCGGAAAAACAGGCGCCGTCATCGGACGGTCCGGCCTTTGCCCAGGTGACTGACGACGCCGGCCGCACGGTGACAATCAAAGAAAAGCCGCAGCGCATCGTCGTCCTTTCCACGTCGCTGCTGAATTTTGCCGATGCCGTCGATGGAAACCTTGCCGGACGGGCTTCAGTCCAATCGGATGCGGCGTCTCTGCCGGAACGATATAGCAACGTACCGGAAGTCGGGCCCGTCTACAATGTAAGCGTAGAAAAAATCATGGCCTGCCAGCCCGACCTGGTACTGGCCAATAAAAATCAGCATGAGAAACTCATCCCCCTGCTGGAACAGAACGGCGTGACCGTTCTTGCTCTGACGACGAAGACCTATGACGATGTAAAACGGAATCTGACACTGGTGGGAAAACTCTACGGAAAAGAAGAGATGGCACAGGAAAAAATCGCTGCCATGGACAAAGAAATACAGGCTGTCAAAGAGAAAATCCCTGACAATCATCTGACTGTCGCCATTTTGCATGCTACGCCCAGCCATGTCAGTCTGGAACTGGACAAGAGCATTGCCGGCGATGCCGCCCGCATCCTCGGCTTTACCAATGTAGCTCAGGACGGGGCGGACAAGGTGGGAAACAGTGCCGAAAAGGTGCCGTACAGTATGGAAGCGCTCGTAGAAAAGGACCCTGATGTCATTTTCATCACCTCTATGGGCCGGAGTGACAAAATCGAAGAAAGGCTCCGGCAGGACGTGGAAAGCAGCCCGGCCTGGCAGACCCTCACGGCGGTGCGGCAGAAGCGGGTCTATGTGCTGCCGGAAAATCTGTTTCTCCTCAATCCGGGGCTGGATTATCCGCAGGCCGTCGCTTATATGGCCAAAGCCGTCTATCAGGAGGTGTTTCACTGATGGGGCGGCGCTGGCTGAAGCGGCTGATCCTGCTTATGCTGTTTGCCCTGCTGGCCATTACGGGTATCGTCCTGTCGGTCACCCAGGGGGCGGCATCCTTTACGGCGTCGGCAGCCCTGCAGTTTCTCCTCGTTCCCGATAGCAGCACCATGAGTCAGATCATCTGGAATATCCGCCTGCCACGGGCCGTGACCGGCGCTATGGTCGGCATGAATCTGGCCCTTTCCGGGGCGATCCTTCAGGCGGTCATGCGCAATCCTCTGGCAGATCCTCATATCATCGGCATTTCGTCCGGGGCCGGTCTTACGGGTATTGCCATCCTCATCCTGTTTCCTGCCTATACGTATCTCATGCCGGCCGCTGCCTTTACGGGTGCCATGGCGGCAGCTGTCATGATTTACATCCTGGCCTGGAAAAATGGCATCAAGCCCGTGCGCGTCATCCTGGCCGGTGTCGCCGTGTCGGCCTTTCTGGGCGCTGCCATTTCCAGTCTGCTCATCTTTTACAGTGACCGCGTACACGGCGCCCTGCTGTGGATGGTAGGAGGGCTGGCTGCCCGCAGCTGGAATGACGTGACCCTCATCGTGCCGTACACCCTGACGGGGCTGGCTTTGTCCCTGTTTGGAGCTTCCTATCTCAATCTCCTGCAGCTCGGCGATGACATGGCCCGCGGCCTGGGGCTATCGGTCGAGCGGGCACGGCTGGGACTGACAGCCATTGCCGCGCTTTTGGCGGCCAGTGCCGTCAGCGTGGCCGGGCTCCTGGGATTTGTCGGCCTCATCGTGCCCCATATGGTCCGCCTCCTGGGAGGGACGGATTACCGCTATATCATACCGGGATCGGCCCTTCTGGGCATGGCTGTCGTGACCTGGTGTGATACGGTGGCCCGGATCATCCTGGCGCCGGTGGAACTGCCCGTCGGCATTATCATGGCGCTTCTGGGCGCACCGTTTTTTCTGTATCTTCTTAGGAGGGACGTGTGATGGATACACCGCAGGCTCTGAGTCTGGACCATATATCGGTAACGCTGGGACATGTACCGGTCCTGCATGACATCAGTCTGAGCGTGGTACCGGGAGAGTTTCTCTCCATCATCGGACCGAATGGATGCGGCAAAAGCACGCTCCTCAAAGTGCTCTGTCATATGATCCGGCCCCAGTCCGGACAGGCTTTTCTCGAGGGACGGCCTCTTTCGTCATACAGCCGCCGCCAGCTGGCACGCCGCATGGCAATCCTGACACAGAAACACGATATCCCGGAAGACATGACCGTGTACGAACTGGTCAGTCTGGGCCGGTTTCCCTACCGGACGTTTTACCGCCGTCCTTCCATGCAGGAACGGGATATTATCGAAAAAGCCATGGCCGATGCCGGCATCCGGTCCTGCCGGGACCGCCTGGTACATACTTTATCGGGCGGCGAACAGCAGCGGGCCTTTCTGGCCATGACCCTGGCCCAGGAGCCGCAGATCCTGCTCCTCGATGAACCGACGACGTACCTCGATATCCGCCACCAGCTGGATATCTTGGAACTCTTGCAGCAGCTCAACGAAACGCTCCATCTGACCATCGTCCTCGTCCTGCACGATATGAATCAGGCCCTCCGCTACAGCCGGCGCACGCTGGTCATGAAAGAGGGCCGCATCGTCGCCCAGGGCCGTCCGCAGGATGTCATCACGCCGGAGATGATACACGACGTGTTTTCCGTGTCCGGTGAAGCGGCCGTCACGGCTTCGGGCCGCCGGGTCCTCGTCTTTTGAGGGTAGCAGGCCGGCATAGTTCATGTTATAATTGAGAAAAATAGTATATACTATACAGAAATCTATATACAGAAAACAATGGATACTTACAAAATCGTACAAGGAAAAAAATTACGCTGCGGCTATACGACCGGCAGTTGTGCTGCCGCTGCCGCCAAGGCTGCCGCCCGCATGCTCTTTACGGGAATGCCCGTTGCCATCGTGCGCCTCATGACGCCCCGGGGTATCGGGCTGGAACTGGAGCCGGAAGAGGTGTCTATCGGCCCGGACCGGGTGACCTGTGCCATCCGCAAGGACAGCGGCGATGACCCGGATATTACCGACGGCATGCTCGTCTTCGCAACGGTAGAAAAGACCGGAGAGGGCATCCGCCTCTGCGGCGGTCCCGGTGTGGGCCGTGTGACCCGTGACGGCCTTTCCTGTCCCAAGGGAGGTCCTGCCATCAATCCGACGCCGCGGCGCATGATAGAAGAAGCGGTGCGTACGGAGGCACAAAGGGCCGGCTATACGGGCGGACTGGTCGTCACCATTTCCATTCCCGGAGGAGAGACCCTGGCAGCCCGTACGTTCAATCCCCGCCTGGGCATTGAAGGGGGACTGTCGGTCCTGGGGACATCGGGCATTGTCGATCCCATGAGCGAGCAGGCTCTGATCGATACGATCCATACGGAAATGAACTCCCGCAAGGCTGACGGCGTCCGCCACCTCCTTGCTTTTTTTGGCAACTATGGCGTCGATTTCAGCCGCGATGTGCTGCATCTCGATGTCTCTCAGCGTGTCACCTGCAGCAATTACGTCGGCGAACTCCTCGACTATGCCGTCTATAAAGGATTTGAAGATGTCCTGCTCATCGGCCATACGGGAAAACTCATCAAACTGGCGATGGGCATCATGAACACCCATTCCCTTTATGCAGACGGGCGCATGGAATTCATGGCTCTCCAGGCCATGCTGTGCGGTGCCGGCCGTGATACGGGCCGCCGCATATATGAATGTACGACGACCGATACGGCCATAGAGATACTGATAGAAGCGCAGCTGCTCGGACCGGTCATGACGGCGGCAGCCGGAAAAATCCAATATTACATGGACCAGCGGGTCCACGGCGAAATCCGCTGCGGTGCCATGATGTTTTCTAATCGTTACGGTGTGCTGGCCCAGACTCCCCGCGCAGAGGAACTGCTGGCCTTTCACCAGAAGGAGAAGGCTGAATGAAACAAGGAACGTTATACTGCGTCGGCATGGGGCCGGGAGATCCGGAACTAGTGACTTTTAAAGCCTGGCATGCCCTGTGCCGCTGCCCGGTGCTGGCATTGCCCGAAGACCAGAGCGGCCGTCAGACTGCTGCCGCCATCCTGAAAGAAGCCGCGGCCCGGCAGGAAGGGCTGCATCTGGAAGAAAAGGACATCCTGTCCCTGACCTTTCCCATGACCCGCGATGCCAATCAGCTTCGAAAAGCGCACAGCGATGCATCAGACAAGGTGGCTGCCGTCCTCGACGGGGGATGCGATATCGCCCTCATTACTCTCGGCTGCCCGACGGTTTACGCATCGTGCATGTATATCCAGAAAGAAATGCGCCGCCGCGGTTATGACACCGTCGTCATTCCGGGCATTACCAGCTTCTCGGCGGCTGCCGCCCGTCTGGGCCAGCCCCTGTGTGAAAAGGATGAACCCCTTCTCATCGTACCGGCCGGACGGGACGATCTGCCGGACCTTCTCGCCGTACGGGGGAGCAAAGTCCTCATGAAAGTACCCCGCCATATGGGCGCCCTCAAGGAACAACTGCAGGACGCAGGACTTTTGCAGCACGCTTCCCTGGTAGAACGCTGTGGCCTTCCGGGGGAACGGGTATGCACGGATTTACGACAGGCAGACGATACGGGGTATTTTTCTGTGATTCTCGTAAGACAGGAGGAGAACCTATGATATATTTTGTCGGAGCCGGCCCGGGAGCCGTCGATCTCATTACCGTACGGGGCCAGAAACTGCTTGAAAAAGCAGACCTCATCATCTATGCCGGATCGCTGGTCAATCCAGAGCTGCTCCAGTTTGCCAAAGAAGGATGCCGCATCTGCAACAGCGCCTCCATGACGTTGGAAGACGTCCTGCAGGAAATGGAACAGGCCGAAGCAGCGGGCAGGATGACGGTCCGCCTGCATACGGGCGATCCCAGCCTGTACGGGGCTATCCGCGAACAGATGGATGCCCTGGACCAGCGGCACATCGCCTATACGTACGTGCCCGGCGTCAGTTCCTTTTCTGCCGCCGCCGCTGCCGTCCGCAAGGAATACACCCTGCCCGGCATCAGCCAGTCGGTCATCATTACCCGCATGGAAGGCCGGACTCCCGTGCCAGACGGTCAGCGCATTGCCGACTATGCCGCCCATCATGCGACGATGGTCATTTTCCTCAGTACAGGTCTTCTGGACAAGCTGCAGGACGAGCTCATCCGCGGCGGCTATGCAGAGGACACGCCGGCGGCTATCGTCTACAAGGCATCCTGGCCGGATGAACGGGTCTGTCCCTGCACGGTGGCGACCCTGGCGGAAACGGCGGCAGCTGCCGGTATTACCCGGACCGCGCTCATCCTGGTCGGCGATTTCCTCGATGGTTCCTACGACCGGAGTAAGTTGTATGATCCATCCTTTACTCATGGATTCCGCAAAGCGTCCCAATAGTTCGTGTAAGAGGTGAAGAAACGATGAAGGCAGTGTTGTTTTCCTTTACCCGGCGCGGCGCCAGACTCAGTATTTCCATACAGTCGTATCTGAAACTGTGTGGCTGGCAGGTCCGGGCATTGACAGGGAAAAAATTTGTATCGCTCGATTCCCAGCTGGAAGAAATCGAGCCGGATCTGGCCAGCTGTACCGGTCAGGCCTTTTCAGGGGCAGAACTGCTGGTCTTTATCGGGGCTTCCGGTATTGCCGTGCGCAGTATTGCTCCTTATATAAAGAGCAAAACGACCGATCCGGCTGTCCTGGTCATCGATGAAAAAGGGCAGTACGTCATTCCCCTCCTTTCGGGGCACATAGGCGGGGCCAATCAGATGACGCGCAAACTGGCCGGCTATCTTCATGGCCAGCCGGTCATTACGACGGCGACCGATGTCAACCATCTCTTTGCCGTCGATGAATGGGCGGCACGGAATCACATGGTCATTTCGTCCATGCGGGAAGCCAAGGCATTCTCGGCAGGACTTTTGGACGGCGGCCCCGTCGGGGTATACAGTGATTTTCCCGTAGAAGGTACGCTGCCGGAAGGACTGGAAATGCAGCCATCGGGGCCTCTGGGCATGGCCATTACTCTCAGCCAGGACTGTTATCCCTTTGCCGAAACAGTCGTGCTCCGGCCGCGCATCATCCATCTGGGCATCGGCTGCCGCAAGGATACGCTGGAAGAAGCCATCAGCCGTCTCGTACTGCGCGAGCTGCGGCGCCTGCGCATCGGCCTGAACCTCGTCGCCGATATAGCGACTATTGACATCAAGAAGCAGGAAAAGGGCCTGTTGCATTTTGCCAGGAACAACGCCATCCCCATCCAGTTTTACTCGGCCGGGCAGCTCAATGCGGCACCGGGCCTGGGATTTGCCTCGTCCCGGTTCGTACAGAAAACGACGGGGACCGATAATGTCTGCGAACGGGCTGCCGTACTGGCCAGCCGTGGAGGACGGCTCCTGCTGCATAAAACCGTCCGCGATGGCGTGACGCTGGCCATTGCCTGCGAAGAATTCTGCGTCAATTTTGAAATGATGGAGTGACCATATGAAGAAGAACGTATATGTCATCGGCATCGGTCCCGGGTCGCGTGATGAAATGACATTCCGGGCCGCCTGTGTACTAAAAGAGTGTGATGTCATCGCCGGTTATCAGACGTACATTGACCTCATTCGGGACGATTATCCCGATAAAGAATACATCATTACGGGCATGACCAAGGAGACCGACCGCTGCCGCATGGCCCTGGAACGGGCACAGCAGGGCGCCTCTGTCGCCCTCATATCCAGTGGTGACGCCGGCGTCTACGGCATGGCCGGCCTTATTTATCAGCTGGGCGCGGCCTATCCCGACGTGGATATCACGGTCATACCGGGAATCACGGCGGCCTGTTCCGGTGCAGCCCGTCTGGGTGCCCCGCTCATGAACGATTTCTGCCTCATTTCCCTGAGCGACCTCATGACGCCGTGGGAAACCATCGAAAAGCGCCTGGACTGTGCCGCAGCTGCTGATTTTGTCATCTGCCTGTACAATCCGGGAAGCCACAAACGGGCCGATTATCTCCAGAAGGCCTGTGCCATCATCTTGCGGCACCAGAATGGATCCGTCCCGGCCGGCCTGGTCCGTCACATTGGCCGGAAGGGAGAAGACGCGGCGATCATGACACTGGGCGAACTGCAGCATGTGCCGGTGGATATGTTTACGACCGTATTCATCGGCAACAGCCAGACAGAACTCATAGACGGCCACATGGTGACGCCCCGCGGGTATACGCTGCTGTGACGGGGACGCTTTGGATCATCGGCGGGACGACTGAAGGCCGGGAACTGGCCGCTTATGCCGGAAGCCGGGGCATTCCGACGTATGTCACTGTGGCCACGGCATACGGTGCATCCCTGATTCCGTCATGGCCGTCGCTGACGGTGTGGACCGGCCGCCTGACCGAAGAGGATATGGAACGATTCCTGCTGGAGCACGCCATTTCTCATGTCGTAGATGCCAGCCATCCCTATGCGGCTGTCGTAACCGGCAACTGCCGCACGGCATGTATGCGCCGCCGCGTTTCCTATATCCGCGTGACCCGGCCGGCATTTCCCCATGGAGACGCCGTATCAGTTTATTCCATGGAAGAGGCAGCGGATTTTCTCAGCGATACGGAAGGAGCGGTCTTTCTCACGACGGGCAGTAAGAATCTTGACGTATTTACCCATATCCCGGACTATGAGAAACGGCTCTATGTGCGTATCCTGCCGCTCAGGGATTCGCTGGACCGGGCCTTGTCCCTGGGGTATGTGCCAGGACATATCATCTGTATGCAGGGGCCTTTTTCTACGGAATTGAACGCCGCCATGTTCCGTCAGTATCACAGCCGGTATGTCATTACCAAGGATTCGGGAAAACCGGGCGGATTTGCAGAAAAACAGGAAGCGGCCCGTATGGCCGGTGCCCGGCTGATCGTCGTCGGGCGGCCAGCGGAAACGGGGGATTCACTGCAGGCCGTCAAGGAGCAGCTCGAGGCCCTTTGGCACGATTCCTGAGAGAGGCGGAGAGGAGAAGAAATGATGGATGTCTATGTCATCGGTATCGGTCCGGGAAATCCGGAATATCTGACAGACCGGGCCCGTTCTGCTATTGCAGCCTGCCCGGTCCTGGTGGGAGACCGGCGCATGGTGGAGCCGTATGCGGCAGCGGGCAAACGACTCGTATATACGTATAAAAAAGATGAAATATATGAGCTGGCCCTGTCTCTCCTTCCGGACGGCGGCCCTATGGCTGTCCTCGTATCGGGCGACGTCGGGTTTTACAGTCTGGCGTCTCTCATCCGGGACTTGCCGGACTGTCATATCGTCCGCATACCCGGCATCAGCAGTCTGGTGTATTTCGCCGCTCTCCTGCAGACGAACTGGCATGATACCTATATTGTCAGCCGCCATGGCCGCCGCGATTCCCTGACAGAAGCCGTGCGCCATCATGGGAAGGTATTCTGCCTTACCGGTGGCAGTGACACGCCGGCCGCCTTGTGCCGCATGCTCTGTCATGCTGGTCTGGGACAGGCCCGGGTTGCCGTGGGATACCGACTGTCTTATGAAGATGAACACGTAGCCAGGGGCACGGCAGAAGAACTGGCCGGGCTGAAGGAAGAGGGCTCGCTGGCCGTCATGATGATCTGGAACGATAAGGCCCGGCCCTGGCAGCGTCCGGTCCACGGCCTTCCCGACGAGTCTTTTATCCGCGGCAAGGCGCCTATGACCAAGCAGGAAATCCGCAGTATTGCCCTGTCCCGTCTGGCGCCGTTTCCCCAGGCCGTTATTTATGATATCGGAGCCGGCACCGGTTCCTGTACGGTGGAACTGGCACTGCTGGCACCGGCGGGGGAAATCTTTGCCTTTGAAATCGATGAAGAAGCCCTGTCTGTCCTTACAGCCAATATAGACCGGTTTGCCTTGTCCAACGTGACCGTCGTTCCCGGGAATGCCGCCCGGACACTGCCCAGTGTGGCAGATGCGCCGGAATATGCCTTTATTGGCGGGACGAAGGGGAATATACCGGCTATACTGGATGAAATATACCGCAAGAACCGGGCCTGCCGCATCGTCATGACGGCTATCACTGTAGAAACACTGGCGGCGGTCACGGCGTATTATGCAGGCCGACCGGACTATACGCTGGATATCACCCAGGTCATGACGGCCCGGTCCCGTCGTGTAGGCAGCAGCCATATGATGATGGCCCAGAATCCCGTGTATATTATGACAGCCGCCTATGATCCCGTCCCGGGCGGAGAAAGGAGTTCGTCATGCCTATAACGGACCTGCCACGACTCATGGTTGCCGCTGCCAGCAGTGGCAGTGGCAAGACGACCGTCGTCTGTACACTCCTGGAACTGCTGCGCCGGCGTTCCTGTCAGGCCGCCGCCTTTAAAAGTGGTCCCGATTATATCGACCCCATGTTCCATAGGCGCGTACTGGATACGCCGTCGTATAATCTTGATCTGTTCCTCCTGGGACGGAACGAACCGGGCCGGGAGACAGCCTGCCGCATTCTCGGGCGGCATGGCAGACAAAAGGAGATTGCCATACTGGAAGGAGCCATGGGGTATTACGACGGCATCGGTATGGGCAGTGAAGCCAGTGCCTATGAACTGGCTTCTGCGACGGGAACGCCGGTCGTGCTCGTCGTCGATGGCCGGGGCAGTGCCCTGACACTGGCGGCGGTTCTCAAAGGGATGGCGGCATTCCGCAAAGACAGCCGGATTGCCGGTTTCATAGTCAACCGGGTAAAACCTATGGTGTATGCCCGTTACCGCCGTGCCTGGGAAAGGGAATCGGGACTCCGGTCGCTGGGTTATCTGCCGGAAATGCCGGACTGTACCTTTTCCAGCCGTCATCTGGGATTGGTGACGGCTTCTGAAATCGCCGATTTACAGGATATACTGCGGAAATTAGGGGATGCAGGAAGAATGAGCCTGGATTGGAGTGCTATGATGGGACTGGCCCGAACGGCGCCGCCCCTTTCCTGGAAAGAACCGGACATGGCGGCTCCGGCTGATACGGTGCGTCTGGCCATCGCACGGGATGAGGCGTTCTGTTTCTACTATGAAGACAGTCTGGATACCTTACGGTCGTACGGGGCGGAGCTGATTTTCTTCAGTCCGCTCCACGATGGAAGCCTGCCCGATTGTGACGGCCTCTATCTGGGTGGCGGCTATCCGGAGCTGTATGCACAGAATCTGAGCCGCAATGGGAGCATGTCCGCATCAATCCGGCAGGCCATCAGGCAGGGCATGCCCTGTCTGGCCGAATGCGGGGGATTCATGTATCTCCATGACTATTACCGCTGCCAGGACGGGCAGCTGCTTCCCTGGGCTGGCGTCATTTCCGGCGAAACCTATATGACAGGCGGCCTGCGCCATTTTGGCTATGTGACCCTGGAAGCCCGGACCGACACCTTGCTGCTGCCCCGCGGTAAAACCCTGACGGCCCATGAATTTCACTATTCCGGTAGTACGGCTTCCGGTTCGTCCTGTACCGCTTATAAGGCCGGGAGCAGCCGCCAGTGGCCGGCTATTGTGGCCAGTGGGCGGCTCTTTGCCGGGTATCCCCACATTCATTTCAGCGGCTGTCCGGACTGTGCATCCCGCTTTATCGGGGCCTGCCGCCAATTCAGAAAGGAACGAATGCGATGAAAGTAGAACACATCCTGCCGGCTGATATCGAACGGCGCAGTATGGAAATCATAGAAGAGGAACTGGGGGACATCATCCTGCCTCCCGATGAAAAAGACATCATCAAGCGCGTCGTCCATACGACGGCCGATTTTGACTATGTACGGAACCTGCGCTTCAGTCCCAGCGCCGTCCGGCGCGGACTGGAAGCTCTGAAGCGTGGCTGTACGATCGTCACCGATACGAATATGGCATGTATGGGCATCAGTGCGCCGGGACTGAACAAACTGGGAGCTGGCAAAGTGTGTTACATGGCCGACAGTGATGTAGCACAGGCGGCCAGAGAACAGGGGACGACGCGGGCGCAGGCATCGATGGATAAAGCGGCAAAGCTCACCGGTCCCCTGATCATCGCCGTCGGTAATGCGCCTACGGCCTTATTGCGCCTGAAAGAGCTCATAGAAGCCGGACGGATCGATCCGGACCTGATCATTGCCGTGCCCGTAGGATTCGTCAACGTCGTCTATGCCAAAGAAGAAATCATGAAAGCCGGCATCCCGTACATCACGGCCCTGGGACGCAAAGGCGGCAGCAACGTCGCCGCGGCTATCTGCAATGCCCTGATTTATACACTGACGCGCCAGTCCTGATACGCTGGCAGAAAAGAGGGGATTTTATGAATTGGAAAGTCGTTCTGGCTATTCTGACCTGCAACATCCTCTTTATGTCATTCAGCTATACGATGCTCATTCCCTTCCTGCCGATCTATCTCACGGACGAATTGGGCGTTCTGCCGGGAGATGTCCACCTCTGGTCGGGCATCGTATTTTCCTCCACTTTTCTGGTCAGTACCATCATGGCACCCATCTGGGGAAAGCTGGCTGATGCCCACGGAAAAAAGCCTATGGCTATCCGGTCCTGTCTGTTTTTGTCGCTCAGCTATTTCTGCGGCGGCCTGGTCACCTCACCGGAACAGCTGACACTCATGCGGCTCCTCCAGGGGTTTGCCTACGGATTGTGGCCTATGGATCTGGCCATTATGACACTCTATGCTCCCGAAGACAAGCTTGGGTTCTGCCTGGGGACCATGCAGGGGGTCATGACGGCCGGCAGTGTCCTGGGACCGCTGTTCGGGGGCATCCTGTCCGATCTGTTCGGCATGCGCTTTTCTTTCTTTATCGCCGCCTTTTTCCTCTTTATCAACGGCCTCATGTTCATCTTTTTTATTAAAGAGCCGCCTGATCCGGCAAAGGACGAAGCCGGAAAGACGCGCCACCTGTCCCAGCTGGACGTATTGCGTCAGCCCCTCCTGCGCAATATGCTGGTATGCGGAGCACTGATCCAGATGGTCATTTTCATCCTCCAGCCCGTCCTGTCTACGTATATCACCAGTCTGGCCGGTGATATTCCCAATCTGGCCCTTACGACAGGATTCGTCATTTCCCTGTCCGGTGTTTCCGGTGCCATCGCCGCGCCCCTGTGGGGAAAGGCAGGGCAGAAGAAAGGCTTTATCCGCATCCTCACCGTATCGATTTTTGTCACCGCTATGGGAGAAGCCCTGCAGGGCCTCCCCGATACGCTGGCAGCCTTTTCCGTGACCCAGTTCACCATCGGCCTCTGCTTTTCCGGCATCAATCCGGCCCTAAACGCCATCATGGCCCAGCATACGCCGCCAGACTTCAAAGGACGTATTTACGGTCTGCTGTTTACGGCCCAGCAGCTCGGCTCCATGGCCGGCCCTCTTCTGGGCGGAACTCTTGCGACCTGGTGGGGTATGAAATCTATCTTCTTCGTTATGTCGGCTATCCTCCTGGCGGCCAGTTTCTGGCTCTACCGCACCTATCACAACGAGGACCCGAAACCGGTGTGGTTCTGAGTGGTTTTTAAAGGAAATGAGCCTTCCGGATAAAAAAAGACTGCCTTCATCAGATTCCCGTCGCCGTGTTTCCTGGGTAACGGTCTGAATCCGATTCAAGGCAGTCTTTTCTGCGCTGGTATGTCTTTATATATTAAAATACGATTTTGACCCGTTCGTCGATGGGCAGTTTTTCAATCGGTCCCGGCTGGCTCAGGGGCTGGCCGAAGGGCATCTGGGCGATGAGCTGCCACGAGGCCGGTACGTCGAATTCACTGGCCAGGGCTTCGTCGATGAGCGGGTTGTAGTGCTGCAGGTTGGCAGCCAGGCCCATATTGGCAAAGAGTGTCCACAGGGCATACTGCATCATGCCGTTGGCCTGCTGGGCCCATGTGGGGAAGTTGGCGGCATACAGGGGGAACTGTTCCTGCAGCTTTTTCACGACATCCGTATCGTCATAATAGAGGATGGTGCCGTAAGCGGCAGCAAAGGAATCGATTTTCTTTTCCGTATTGGCAAATGCTTCGGCCGGTACGACCGCCCGGAGGGTGTCTTTGGTTATCTGCCATATTTTGTCATGAGCACTGCCGTAGGCAATGATAATGCGGCCGGACTGCATATTGAAAGCCGACGGGACTTCCCGGACGACCGCTTCGATGCGGGCCGTGATTTCTTCCTGGGGCAGGGTGACATCCTTTCCCAATGTATAATTCGTACGACGTTTGGCGAACATCTGCTGTACTGTTTTTTCCATGGTATCACCTCATCATGAATGTGTAATAAATAACGATTATTTATTATGTATAAAGTATACCAAAAATATCCACATAAGGCAAGCTATAATTGCAATGCCTGAATAAAACTTTCTCCCAAACTGGACAGGTATCGTCCTTTGGGCCAGATGGCGGCAATGCGCGTGCGCAGGGACGGTTCGTCGATAATTTTCACGCTCAGGTTATCGTGGGCTGCCAGATGTACGGCAGAAGCAGGCGTAACGGCGATGCCCAGACCGGCGTTGGCCCAGAGGATGGTCGTACGGGCATCGTCGTTGCGGCAGAAAAATACGGGATTCATATCCTGGCTGGTGCAGATATCCTGAAGGAGCTGGTTGAAGCGCCGGTAGATGATGAGCGGTTTCTGATTGAGTTCCCGGAGGGTAATATGAGTCCGGTCGGGACACCAGTCCAGTTCCCGGGGCAGTGCGGCCACCATCGGCTCTTCGTTGAGTATTTTACAATGGAAAGATCCGGCCTTGAACGGCGTGCGGACAATGCCGATTTCAACCAGGCCCTTGTGCAGCATATCGATGACCTCAAAGGTATTGCCATCATAAATTTCGAAATGAACGCTTTCATGCTTCTGATGAAAATCGCGCATGGCCGAACTGAGGATGACACTGCCTGAGCTCGATACGGTACCGATGTGCAGCGTTCCTTTGAGTCCCTGCCTGAAATCGCGGATTTCCCGCCTGGCCGAATCGCTGAGATTCAGGATCTGCCGGGCCCGTTCATAGAGCAGTTTTCCCGCTTCCGTCAGTTCCATGTGACGGTGCTCCCGGATAAACAAATCTACTTCCAGCTCTTTTTCCAGTAACTGTATCTGCTGGGATAGTGGCGGCTGTGCCATATGAAGCTGCCGGGCCGCTGCCGTGATCTGTCCTTCCTCGACGACGGCGACGAAATACCGGAGTTGTCGTAAATCCATGGATACCCCTTCCTTACTATATGAAAAATATATATTTGCTAAATTAAAATTATATTTTTAATATAGCACGAATGCTGGTATAATTCCAGATAGAAACGAGGAAACAATTGCACCTGTCTGATAAAGGAGGAACTACCGATGGAAGAAGAAACCACATTGGAACATCCCCGCCGGGATGCCCATTTTTTCTGGGTCTTATTTAAATCCACATTTATTATTAGTGCCTTTACCGTTGGCGGCGGCTATGTCATCGTGCCCCTTCTCAAGGCCAAATACGTCGATGAATACCACTGGATCAGTGACAAAGAAACGCTGGATATGGTCGCCATTGCCCAGTCCATGCCCGGTGTCATTGCCTGTAACAGTGCCATCATCCTGGGATACCGCATGGCCGGTATCGCCGGTACACTGACCGCCCTCATTGCGACGGTGCTGCCGCCGCTCATTACCTTGAGCATTATTTCTTACTGCTATGATTTCTTTATCCAGAGCCAGATAGTCAAGATGATCCTGCGGGGCATGCAGTGCGGTGCTACAGCCCTCATGGTCAATGTAGGCATCAATCTGCTGATGAAGCAGTGCAAAAAAAAGCTCATCCTGCCGCTGGTCATCATTGCCGCTACGTTCATTGCCAATGTCGTCTTCGACGTGAACCTCATGTATCTGGTCCTCATCGATGGCATCATCGGGCTGTTATGTATGCGTGATGCCAGGTATGATTAAAAGGGGGGAGATAGATCATGATTTACTGGCAATTATTCTGGGAATTCTGCAAAGTCGGCATTTTCTGTGTCGGCGGCGGTTATGCTTCCATGCCGCTCATCCAGGCATCGGTGGTCGATACCTTCCACTGGCTGTCAATGAGTGAATTTGTCGATATATTCACCATTTCACAAATGACACCCGGCCCGATTGGCATCAATGCGGCTACCTTTGCCGGGACGAAAATCGCCGGTCTCGGCGGTGCTATCTGTGCGACGGCCGGATTTGTCGCTCCGTCCCTGATTCTGGGAATCATCCTGGCCCGGGTGTTCTTCAAATACGGCAATATCGGTCCCATCCGCGGCGTATTGAACGGATTGCGCCCGGCCGTCGTCGGACTGATCTGTGCGGCCAGCCTCAGCTTTGTCTGGCTCGCCGTGTGGAGCACTGAATCGGGGCCGGAAGACTTTGGGGCTTTCAGTCCGGCTGCCATCCTCGTCCTCATCCTGGCGCTGATGGCTATCCGCCGTAAAATCGGCGTCATCAAAGTCCTCATCGGATCGGGCGTCCTGGGCCTCGTACTGGGACTCATGGGCATCCTGCCTGTATAAGAAAGGAGACTGTTATGCATCTGGGAACACAAGAACTTATCCTGATTTTACTCATTGTCGTCGTCCTCTTTGGAGGCAAAAAAGTTGCCGGTCTGGGAAAGGCGCTGGGAACGAGCCTGCGGGAGTTCCGGGCAGAAGTCCGGAAAGACGATGACTCATCGTCAGAACAGACCGATACGTCACAGACGAAACCGGAAGAATCATCGGATGTATCATCGAAAGAAAGCGATGAAACGTCTCACCGGCCGTCTACATAATATTGATACCTATCTAACCCTATATCACAGGAAAAGCCTGACTGCCTTCTCTTTCGGCAGACCGGGCTTTTCTGCTTGAAAAATAAAGGATATACGTGATGGCAATGTAATGATTTTTAATATATATTGCCTCATATGTAAACAATTTAATAAAAACAATTGACATATTTTATATATGGTGATATTATATGGCCATGAGTTGATCCTCATGAATGATATATCCGGGGCAATGAAGCCTTCTCTTCCTGATGGGAACGAGAAGGCTTTTTTAATAGCACCGAGGGGAAAACTCATGATACCCGCGCTGAAAGGGTCTTGCAGCCCAAGGCATGACGCTTTCAGTTTCATATACCTTTATCTCCCATATCCCAATGGAAAGGCCGTACAGACGACTCCTGCCTGTACGGCTTTTTCCTGTGTGGTTTTAGAAATCTCTTGTGTAAGAGTCGTATTCAGTATATGATAGAGAGAACATATCCTATAGAATGTGATACTAATGAAAGGGAGCAGGACCATGAGCGATATCCGCATTATTACAGGGCATACGACCCGGTTCAACCCGGACCAGACATTGCGTCTCCTGGGATGCCGGTCAGGCAGTGATGCCTGGGACCGGACAAAAAAAGATGTAATGGAACGAATACCGGTCCTGCGCCGCATCATCCGTCCCAAAGGGGCTTTTGCCATGAAAGAGGATGAGGGTAAAACCTGGATATATGCCATGATGACGCTGGGAGGAGCCATTACGGCGTATACCGGCCGCCTTCGCGAAGAGGGCGATGCCGCAGCAGCCCTGCTCTTAAACGCCATGGCAGACAGCAGCCTGTTTTCCTTTGAAGAAGAACTGCAGCAGGCTCTCCGGTCTTTTTGCCGGGAAAAAGGGTGTGGCATCTCCCGGCGGTATGAAATCGGGACGGACCTGCCACTCCCGTGGCAGCAGCGTGCCTATGACTGCCTGGCTGCCCGGCGTACGCTGGGAATGACCATGACGCCAGACTATATGGTCGTTCCGGAAAAGTCGCTGAGTCTTGTTTTTTCCGTGAGCCCGGACCCTGAAGAATTCCATGCCGGCCATGACTGCCGGCAGTGCGCCCACAGGGACTGCCGGCTCCGGCAACAGCCGTACGGAACAGAAACCGTTGTTTCTGCCAGTCCGGCCTTTCAGGAATACACCTGTCCTGCCGGACAGAATCTGGCCGTTTCCCTGCGTGGGCAGGGAGAGCTTCCTGCCCTGTGCGGTGGCAAGGGCACGTGCGGGCGCTGTGGTATCCAGCTCGTCGAAGGGAATCTTCCCGTCACGCCGGCCGACCGGAATTTTTATTCCGGAGAAGAGCTGAAAGACGGCTGGCGCCTGGCTTGTCAGGCCGTTCCTGCCGCACCGGTCCGGGTGCGTCTGCCCGTACATCGGGAAGGACAGATGACCGGCCTCCATCAGGAGAAGGCGGCCGCTGCCGTCCGGACCAGCGGAGACTATGGCCTGGCCGTTGACCTCGGTTCGACGACCATAGCCTCATCACTCGTATCCCTTTCCGATGGGACTGTACTGGATTCGGCAAGCGCCGTTAACCGCCAGCGCACTTTTGGTGCCGACGTTGTCAGCCGCATTGCTGCCGCTTGTGACGTACAGGCTGACGAGTTGCAGAAGCTGGCTATGGACAGCATAGAAGAAGTGCTGCATAAGCTGCTGGCTCCGTATCCCGGAATGAGGCAGCAGCTGCGGCGCATGACCCTGGCCGGGAATACGACCATGGAGCATCTCCTCATGGGATGGTCCTGTAAGGGGCTGGGAAGCTGGCCGTTCCAGCCCGTATCGCTAGGAGGAGTCACTCTGCCGGCAGCGGAACTATTTGGCAGGGTACTTCCCGATTCCTGTATGCTTACCATACTTCCCGGCTTTAGTACCTATGTGGGGGCCGATATTGCCTCGGGGCTCATTGCCTGCTCTATGGACCAGAGCGATACGAACAGCCTGTTCCTCGATTTGGGGACCAACGGGGAAATGGCACTGGGAAATGGCGATGGCATTTTTGTCGCTTCCACGGCAGCCGGGCCGGCCCTTGAAGGCGGACAGCTGCGCTGTGGCATGAGCAGCGTTCCCGGAGCTGTCTGCAGTGTGACATGGAATGAATCCGGACCGGTAGTCCGTACGATCGGCGATATTTCCCCCCGTGGACTGTGTGGTACCGGCGTGATAGAAGCCATGGCAGGCATGGTAGAGCATGGAATCGTGGACCGGCACGGGACGCTCCGGGAGCCGTGGTTTACAGAGGGATTTCCTCTGGCTCAGGGAGCAGACGGCACGCCTGTCGTGCTGACCCAGCGTGATATCCGCCAGATACAGATGGCAAAAAGCGCTATCCGGGCCGGTATATCCGTCCTTCTTAAGACAGCCGGCCTGCGCGAAGACGATGTGAAGACAATCTGGCTGGCCGGCGGATTCGGCTATTATCTTAAGCCGGAAGCAGCCGCCTCTATGGGACTCATCCCGCCGTCGTGGGCAGCCAGGACCCGTGCTGCCGGCAATACGTCTCTGCTGGGGGCCGTACAGGCCCTGACCGATGGCAGAGCCGTAGAACGGATGACATCGTTCATTCAGAAGGGAAGGGAAGTCGTCCTGGGAAATACGGCGGATTTCCAATCATTATACATACAGCATATGGATTTTACCGATGGAACGATATGATAGATATGGGGAGATAGATGATGACACGAGATGAATTCAGACAGTTATTGGAACAAGGTGTTTTTATCCTTGACGGTGCCACTGGTACCAACCTGCAGAAAGCCGGCATGCCCGTCGGCGTCTGCCCGGAACTATGGATTATGGAACATCCGCAGGCCATACAGGACCTGCAGCGCCAGTTCGTAGAGGCCGGTTCCCGCCTGGTCTATGCGCCGACTTTTACGGGCAACCGCATCAAGCTGGCCGAATACGGCCTGGAAGACCGGCTGATAGAAATTAATACCCGGCTGGTGCAGCTATCCAAAGAAGCCGTAGGGGACAAGGCCCTGGTCGCCGGCGACATGACCATGACCGGCCAGCAGCTCTATCCCATGGGAACGCTGACTTTTGAAGAATTGGTTGACGTATATAAAGAACAGGCCCGCGCCTTATATGAAGCGGGCTGTGATGTATTCATCGTCGAAACGATGATGAGCCTGCAGGAAACGCGGGCTGCCGTACTGGCTATCCGTGAAGTATGTGACCTTCCTGTCATGGCAACTCTCACCTTTGAAGCAGACGGCCGGACGCTCTATGGGACGCCGCCGGAAGCGGCCGTCGTCGTCCTGCAGGAACTGGGCGTCGATGCTATTGGCACCAATTGTTCCACCGGCCCGCTGGATATGGTGGAACGGATCCGGGCCATGTACCGCTACGCGACGGTGCCGCTCATAGCCAAGCCCAATGCGGGCCTTCCGGAAATCGTCGATGGGAAAACGGTCTATCAGACGACGCCGGAAGAATTTGCCCGTGATGCCCGTCTGCTCGTCGAAGCCGGCGCCCGCATCATCGGCGGCTGCTGTGGCACGACGGTGGATCATATCCGGGCCCTTCATGATGCCGTCCGGGATATGCGGCCCCAGCCTGTATCAGCAGTGAAAAAGCGCGCCCTGGCATCCGAACGGAGCGTCGTGGAAATCACCCTGGACGGCCCGTTCCAGGTCATTGGTGAACGCATCAATCCGACGGGAAAGAAAAAACTGCAGGCCGAACTGCGCGCCGGCAGCATGGCCATGGTCCGGTCCTTTGCCCGGCAGCAGGAAAAAGACGGTGCCGCCGTCCTCGACATCAACATGGGAACCAATGGCATCGATGAAAAGGATATGATGATACGGGCTGTCTATGAAGTGACGGCTGTTACGGGGCTGCCCCTGTGCATCGACTCCAGTTTCCCGGAAGTCATTGAAGCGGCCCTGCGCATCTATCCCGGCCGGGCTCTCATCAATTCGATTTCTCTGGAGGGGAAAAAGTGCCAGCGCCTGCTGAAGGCGGCTAAAAAATACGGGGCCATGTTCATTGCCCTGCCCGTATCGGACGCCGGCCTTCCCAAATCGGTTGAAGAAAAGCATGGCGTTATCCGGTCCCTTGTCAAACAGGCAGAAGCAGCCGGCCTTGCCCGGGAAGACATAATCGTCGATGGTCTCGTCGGTGCCGTCGGGGCACTGCCGACGGCGGCTCTCGACTGCCTGGCCACGTTCCGCTACTGCCACGACGAATTGCAGATACCGACGGTCTGCGGTCTGTCCAACATTTCCTTTGGCCTTCCGGGACGGATTTATGCCAATATGACATTTTTGTCCATGGCGATTGCCAGCGGACTTACCATGGCCATTGCCAATCCCGGACAGGACCTGCTCATGAATGCCGCTGCGGCAGCCAACATGCTGATGAACCGTGCCGGCAGTGATCTGGCCTATATCCGGCGCATCCGCTATGTGGAAAAGAAAGAAGAGGAAAAGCGGCAGCATCAGCCGCCGGTTCCCCCTGCGGGTCCTTCCGCCCAGCCGGAAGGCAGTACAAAGCAGGCCGGTTCTCCGGTCAATGGGAACCCCGTATACCAGGCCGTCCTGAACGGGGAAAAGGACACGATCATCTCTTGTACGAAAGAAGAACTTCACAAGGGGACGGGTCCGGAAGACATCATCAACCAGCTTCTTATCCCGGCCATCAATAAAGTAGGCCAGCTCTACAATGACCAGTATTATTTCCTGCCCCAGCTCATCGCCAGCGCAGCCGCCATGGAAACGGCTATCCATCATCTGGAACCGATGATACAGCGCAGCAGCAGTGAAAAACTGCCTACCATCGTCGTGGCAACCGTAGAAGGCGACGTCCACGATATAGGCAAAAATCTGGTTGCCCTCATGCTGCGCAACTACGGCTATGAAGTCATCGACCTGGGCAAGGATGTCCCGGCATCGGCCATCATTGAAAAAGCGCTGTCGGCCAAAGCGGCTGTCGTCGGCCTGTCGGCGCTCATGACGACGACGATGATGCACATGAAAGATGTCATTGCCGAAGCCGTCAAACGCCATTATGACGGTAAAATCATCATCGGAGGGGCTGCTGTAACTCCCAGTTTTGCCGACGAAATCGGTGCCGACGGTTATTCTAAGGATGCGGCGGACTGCGTGAAACTCGTAGGCCGGCTGCTCAAGTAACCGGTCATCATTGTCAAAATTCGGACACATTGTTCTAAACGGCCTTGCTGTCTCCTGCCGGGGAGTGATATAATTTCAACACTGGGGACCAGGCGTCCGGACGCCGTATGCCGACGCGGCCCATGCCAGCGGGTTCGCGCCGTTGTATCTGACGCGGGACAGCATGAAACATAACAGTACCCTTATTTGTTGTAACGAAGCAGACCTTTACCGGCCTGCTTCTTTCTGTTATGATAGGTATACGGCCATATGTTTCTGGCCAACTCATCTATGAGGAGGAAAATTATGTTTCATTTCGATATACTGTCTCTCGTTGCCGCTATACCAGGGCTGCTCATGGCTCTTGTCATCCACGAATATGCCCATGCCCTGATAGCCGATAAAATGGGGGATTCTACGCCGCGCATGACGGGAAGGCTCACGCTGAATCCCATTGCCCACATCGATCCCATCGGCCTTATTATGCTGCTGGTTGCCCAGTTCGGCTGGGCCAAACCGGTCATGATCAATGCCAATAATTTCCGCAACTGGCGGAAAGGGGAAATCTGTGTGTCCCTGGCAGGACCCTTTGCCAATTTCATCCTGGCCCTCGTCATGTTTGCCATACGGATGATCCTGTACTGGAGCGGCATCCGCATGCGCAGTCTGGATTTGGTGCTGGATTTGATCATCATCTATAATATCAATTTCGGCATCTTCAATCTCATTCCCCTGCCGCCGCTGGACGGGTCGCGCCTCATCACGGTCTTTCTGCCGACAGAATGGGCGATACGCCTGGCCAGTGTGGAACGGTACAGCTTCCTTTTGCTGATCGTCCTCATGGCGACACCCGTATTCAGTTACATCCTGATTCCCTTGCAGCGCCTGATTTATCTGATTGATTACACGATTGTACAGGGGCTGTTTTATTGGATTTTCGTTTGACTCTGCAAATTCGTAATGCCATATGCCATGGCCTATGAGGAAGGAGGAATTCCTTATGAAATGGAAGACACGTCTGGCCGTACTGGCTGCCGCCATGTATATACCTGCCGGTGCGCTGGCTTTTGATTATAATCTGTCTATTGATGAAATCAGCGAACATCCCCTGACGGCGTATAATACGGTGTACCTGGGGATGCCCAAAAAGGATTTTGCCCTCAATTTTTCTATCCTGCCCGACTGGACGTTCTATGGAAGTGACGGCACGACGGAAAAAGCCGAACGGTCGGTGACCCAGGATGGCGTTACCGTCATCGAAGGGCTGTCTATCGAGACGGCCGATGGATCCCCGGCGGGACGGGTCCTGGCGTTTGAAAATTACTTCAGGACGACCAACCGCAAGACGGCCCGCGATATGTACGCCCGCCTGTCGGCAACGATTTATTCCAATATGGAAGACTTTCCAGCGAGCCAGAATAGTAAAGAAATCCGCTGGATACAGAATGATGTTACCATCGTGACCCGGCTCGATGACAAAAAAGACGGCGAAGGGTATTATACGGTCCTCATCCGCCGCTATAATAATCACGTCCTGTCCGAATAGTGATGCATAGAGAATATGAATCGAACATATTGACAGAATGACTTTTTCTGTTATAATATAGTAAATTCGGATTTTACCTTTTGACTTTTGATTTTTTAGAATAGAGGAGAGTAGTATGAACCGTTTAAAGACAGTCTTTCTCATGACTCTGCTGGCGGTGATTATGATGGCCATTGGCAGAGCGTTTGGCGGTGTTCATGGCATGACCGTCATGCTCATTCTCGCAACGGGGATGAATTTCTTTTCCTACTGGTTCAGTGATTCCATCGTCCTGCGCATGTACCACTGCCAGCCCGTAGGTCCGGAACATCGGCTCTACCACATCGTAGAAGATCTGGCACAGCGTGCCGAACTTCCCATGCCCAAAGTATATATCATGCCGACGGAAGTCCCCAATGCCTTTGCTACAGGGCGCAACCCGTCTCACGCGGCCATCGCGGCGACGGAAGGCATCCTCGACATGCTTGATGATGAAGAAATCCGCGGTGTCCTGGCTCATGAAATGTCCCATATCCTGCACCGGGATATCCTCCTGAGCACCGTCGTGGCTACTTTTGCCAGCGTTATTTCCTGGATTGCCAATATTGCCCAGTGGGCGGCTATATTCGGACGCGGCAACGATGATGACGACAATGGCGGCATCGTCGGCCTCCTGGTAACGATCATCATCGCTCCGATTGCGGCGACGATTATCCAGCTCGGCATCAGCCGGACACGGGAATATATGGCCGATGAAGAAGGCGGCCGCATGATCGACGATCCCCTGGCCCTGGCCCGGGCGCTTGCCAAGATAGACAACTACGCCCACTATCAGGTGCTGCCAGGTGCTTCTAAGACGACGGCACACATGTGCATCATCAATCCGTTTTCCGGTATCCAGTCGGGGCTGGCCAATCTGTTCAGTACCCATCCGCCGACAGAAAAGCGGATTGAACGCTTGAAAGAATTAGATTATGAACTGCATGGCTGATGTCATACACAAAGGAACGGGCCTGCCGCGTTATGGGCAGGCCCGTTCCTGGTTCATACCATATATGTTCAATCAAAGCCCCTTTTCATCGAGGACCCGGCGCAGATCCGTGCAGGACGGTAATGAATCCGTTTCTTCGTTGACGGCTGCGTAAAGTATGGGCGAATCAAAGGTGTTCCCTTTCAGGAGTTCCGCTTTGGCAACCGGCCCAGTTGGCTGGATGATGACCTTGAATTCGTAATTTTCCTGTAAAAATGCGCGGACAGCCTGACGGACGGCATCGATATCATCCGTCGTCTGTGCCGGGAAGGTGATGTGGAATGTACGGGCTTCCAGGTCAGACAGACCGGTCAGGCGCTGTTCCAGGGATGAGGCCTCTGACGCATTGGTCAGGGACAGGGAAATGATCGGAATCAGGCCCGTATCCATACATTGTTCCGACAAATCATCTATGAGATCGGGGTCTGTATCGGCGGCGATTTCCAGTGCATCGGGAAGGCCGCTGCGCAGGGCAAAGGTCATGATGTCACGGTAGTCCCGTTCGGTACGGCAGTATTCAGGCAGATCTTTTTTTTCACATTTAAAAATAAACGTCCCTTCATTGGTTGCCTGGGTGATCATCAGCAGGGCATTCCACAGCTGGGACAAATTGGGCAGGCCGTTAAAGGTGCCGGCATTGTACTCAATGATGTCATGCGGTTTTTCCCGTATCTGCTGGCAGCTGTAACAGATGTCACCCACTGTTGCGCCAGTACAGGGAACACAGATAATCGGTTTTTTCCGGTTCAGCCGGATATTTGCTAAATTAGCCATACAAAGAACCTCCCATTGATATGTATCATACAATATCAAGTATAGTGTACCACGTTATGGATATTTTTGCACCGTTTGACTTTTTCCGGTGTTTCTGCCCGGCTGGAAAGCTCCGGGCACTATTTATTTTACTTTTTTTTCGCTATTTTAGCAGATTCTATCATTTCCGGCGGTGGTTTATGGTATAATATAATTCAATGCTTTTTTATATTTTAGTCACTGTTCCTTTTTTTCGATGAGGTGTAAATATGTTTATAGACAGAGCAAGAATATTTGTGCAGTCCGGCAAGGGCGGAGACGGGATGAGCAGCTTCCGTCATGAAAAGTTTGTACCCAAAGGCGGTCCCAATGGCGGTGACGGCGGCCAGGGAGGAAATGTCATCCTCGTGGCTGACCGCAATGTGAATACGCTGGTAGATTTCCGCTATCGCCGGTTGTTTAAAGCCAAACCGGGCGGAAAAGGCCAGGGGAGCAATAAATTCGGCCGCGACGCCGATGACCTGCTCATCCCCGTACCCGTCGGCACGGTCGTGCGCGATGAAGAATCGAACGCTCTCCTCGCTGACCTGAGCCACGACGGACAGCAGGCCATCGTCGCTAAAGGCGGCCGCGGCGGCCGGGGCAACTATCATTTCCGTACCAGTGCCAACCGGGCACCGACCTTTGCTGAACGTGGGGAACCGGGGGAAGAACGCTGGCTGCGCCTGGAACTCAAAGTACTGGCCGATGTAGGCCTTCTGGGGTATCCCAGCGTAGGAAAATCGAGCATCCTGCGCAAAGTATCTGCGGCTGAACCGGAAGTAGCAGCCTATCATTTCACGACGCTGAACCCCATCCTCGGCGTCGTCAATCTGCCGGATCAACGCAGCTTCGTCATGGCCGATATTCCCGGCCTTATCGACGGGGCAGCCGAAGGCGTCGGTCTGGGCCATGATTTCCTGCGCCATATTGAACGGACGAAAATTCTCATCCACGTTCTCGACGTGTCCGGCAGTGAAGGACGCGATCCCATCGAGGATTATGAGAAAATCAATGGTGAACTGGCAAAATACAGTGAAAAACTGTCGCGGAAACAGCAGGTCATCGCAGCCAATAAAATCGATTTATTATCTGATGATACGAATCTGAAACGGCTCCAGCAGTATATGGATGAACGGGGCCGGGACGTATTCCCTATCTGTGCTATGTCCGGCGAAGGATTGCCGGAGCTGATGGAATATGTCTGGAAACTGCTGGAAACATATGTGGAAGAACCGGACGAAACGGATGAAGAGGTCATCTATAAACCAGAAGAAAAACCGGATTTTGAAATTCATCGCGACGATGATGGTGCCTTTGTCATTACCGGCCCCCGAATCGAACGGCTCGTCGCCATGACGAATTTCGATGATGACATGTCCCTGCGCCGGTTCCAGCGTATCTGGCGTTATATGGAACTGGACAAGATGCTGCAAAAAGAGGGCATTCAGGAAGGCGATACGGTGCGCATTTATTCCATGGAATTTGAATACCGCAAATAAGGAGATAGAATATGAATAATAAAGATAAAAAACAACTCAAGGCACTGGCCAGCCAGATGCCGTCGGTCATCCAGATAGGAAAGGAAGGACTGTCCGACGCCGTCATCGATAGTGCCCGGGCTGCCATTACCGCCAGAGAACTGGTCAAGGCCCATGTGCTCAATAATGCCAATCTCGATACGGCGGAAACCATGGAAACACTGGCAGGTATGCTGGGAGCCGAACTCGTACAGGTCATCGGCCATTACGGCGTCCTGTTCAAAAAGAAGAAAGATAAATCGCATTACGACTATATTAAAGAGTAGGACAGTGATGGAAGTGGACTGCAAGCAGAGAGATTTTACCAATAAAAAACGCATCGTCGTCAAAGTAGGGTCCAGTACGATTTCTTATGAAAACGGCAAGCTCAATTACCGGCGCATCGAACATCTGGTCCGGGAACTGGCCGATTTGCAAAATCAGGGGAAAGAGATGATTCTCGTCAGTTCCGGTGCGACCAATGCCGGTCTGGCCCCGCTGCACCTGGACCACCGGCCGCGCAGTATCCGGGAAAAACAGGCGGTGGCAGCTGTCGGACAGGGCGTACTCATGCATACCTACGAAATGATGTTCCGCGAATATGGACAAATCGTAGGACAGGTACTTTTGACGCGGATGGATTCCCAGGACCGGAGCAAGTTCATGAATTCCCGCAATACGCTCCTGACCATGCTGGAGATGGGAATCATTCCTATCATCAATGAAAACGATGTCGTCGCCGTCGATGAATATAAAATCGGCGATAACGATACTCTTTCTGCTATGGTCAGCGGTCTCGTCGATGCCGATCTGCTCATCCTTCTCTCCGATATCGACGGGTTATACACGGACAATCCCAAAACACATCCGGAAGCGACCATCATTCCCATCGTCCATACGATTGACAAACACATTTATGAAATCGCCGGTGATGCCGGATCCAGTATGGGCACTGGCGGCATGCATACCAAAATCCAGGCAGCCTCGATTGCTACTGCGGCCGATGTCGATATGGTCATCGCGTCGGGCAGTGAAGACGGCATCATCAGCCGCATCGTCGGAGGAGAGGGCGTTGGTACGCTGTTCAAAGCCAAGGATACGCCTCTTCACTCCAAGAAGCGATGGCTCGTTTCGGGCAGCAGGGCGAAAGGCAGTATCGTCGTGGATAAGGGCTGCCGTGATGCCATCATCGACCACGGGTCGAGTCTTCTTCCCGTCGGGATTACGGCCGTAGAAGGTATATTCCAGGAGGGAGATATCGTCAACGTCCAGTACGATGGCATCATCATTGCTAAAGGGATAGCCAACTACAGCAGCATCAATATCAATGCCATCAAAGGCGTCCAGTCTTCCGATATTCCTAAAGTACTGGGCCATGACGGCATTTATGAAGAAGTCATTCACCGCGATAATCTCGTGGCTATGTATTAAAGGGGGAAGAGGCTATGGAATCAGAAGCCGTCCGGAAAGCCCGGGCAGCCCGGCAGGCATCGTATGCTCTGGCCAATGCGGATACAACAGTAAAAAATAATGCTCTCACCTATATTGCAGATGATTTGCTGGCTCAGGCCAGTTCTATTATGGAGGCCAACGCAGCCGATGTAGCGGCAGCCCGGGAAAAGGGAATGAGCGACGCCATGATTGACAGGCTGACCCTGACGCCGGACCGCATCCGGGGAATGGCTGAAGGAGTCCGTCAGGTCATTGCCCTGCCAGATCCCGTCGGGCAGACGCTGGCATCCTGGGACCGTCCCAACGGCCTGCACATCGATAAAGTGACCGTTCCGCTCGGCGTCATTGCCATCATCTTCGAATCCCGCCCTAATGTCACTGTCGATGCGGCTGTCCTGTGTCTGAAATCAGGTAATGCGACCGTATTGCGCGGAGGCAGTGAAGCCATCCATTCCAACGTGGCTCTGGCGGGAGTCATCCGCCATGCCATTGCACGTGCCGGCCTTCCGTCCGATGCCGTTACGATTATGGAAAATACCGACCGGGCCCTGGTCGGCGAACTGCTGACACTGCGCCAGTACATCAATCTGGCGATTCCCCGCGGGGGAGCCGGTCTGATCCGCATGGTCGTCGATACGGCGAAAGTTCCGGTCATCGAAACGGGAAGCGGCGTCTGCCATGTCTACGTCGATAAAGATGCCGACCTCGACATGGCCGTCAGCATCATTGAAAATGCCAAAGTATCCCGTCCCTCTACGTGCAATGCCATGGAAACACTGCTGGTCCACAAGGACGTCGTCCAGCCGCTTATGGAAAAGCTGGTACCGGTCCTGAAGGCCCGCCATGTTGAAATGAGGGCCGATACGGCTGCCAGAGAAGCTGGCGGAACGGACATAGAAATGGCATCAGAAGAAGACTGGCGCACGGAATACAATGCCCTCATCATGTCTATCCGCACGGTTTCATCTCTCGATGAAGCGCTGGATCATATCCGCCGCTACAGCACCCATCATTCAGAAACTATTGTCACGGAAAATACAGATACGGCGGAACGATTCCTGCAGGAAGTCGATTCAGCAGCCGTGTATGTCAATGCCTCAACGCGGTTTACCGACGGCTTTGAATTTGGCTTTGGCGCAGAAATCGGCATCAGCACGCAGAAA
>NZ_DGXL01000014.1:99400-220360 GCF_002395615.1 Megasphaera sp. UBA4233
CAGCACGCAGAAACTCCATGCCCGGGGACCGATGGGACTGGAAGCGCTGGTCAGCTATAAATATCTGATCCACGGTAAGGGACAGATCCGCCAATGATGCGATGCCTGCGCGGATACGTGCGGACGCTGCGTCAGTATGCGTCCTCGCCGAAGACGCAATATGAGTATAAACATTACGCCATTTTTTTGCTATTATATATAATAGTAGTGGCTATTATCTGGGGAGGTATGTATATCTATTATGGAAATCACTAGATTGGGTGTTATGGGCGGAACTTTCAATCCGATCCACCTGGGACACCTGATGATAGCCGAAGAAGCACGGGAAGCGTATTCGCTGGACCGCGTCCTCTTTATTCCTTCATACATTACCCCTCATAAAGAAGTACACGGCGCTACGGCACAACAGCGGCTGGAAATGACGCGCCTGGCGACGGCCGATAATCCTTATTTTACGGTCAGCGACATGGAAATACGCCGGGGAGGACCGTCGTATACGTTGGATACACTGCGTTTTTTAAAGAAATTGTACGGCCCCAGTCATGAATTGTATTTCATTTCCGGTACGGACACCATACAGGACCTTCCGAACTGGAATCATCCGGAAGATATATTACGTCTGTGCCATTTCATCGGCGCAACCCGTCCGGACGGTACAGAAGCCATTATGCCCGTCATCCGGCATTTCGGCAGTCTGGGACATCACATCCTGAAGCTGTCCGTACCGACCATGGAACTCTCTTCGACGGAACTGCGCCGGCGCATCCGGGAAGGCCGCAGCATCCGCTATATGATTCCCCGGGCCGTTGCAGACTATATCAGGAAGAATGGGATATATCAATGTACAGCACAACGTTAAAAGAAGAAATAAAAAGTGATTTAAAAAGCATATTATCTGCCCACCGGTATAAGCATGTCCTGGGCGTAGCCAAAGCAGCCCGTCAGCTGGCTTTGCGCAATGACTATGATCCCGATAAAGCTGAAACGGCTGGTCTTCTGCACGATGCGGCCAAGCAGCTGCCTCTGGAGGAAATGCAGGAACTGGCCCGGCAGTCTTTCGGCGACCGTCTCGATGATGCCATCATGACAAACGGCGGCCTGCTCCATGGGTATGCGGCCGTTACCGTTGCCCGTACGAAGTATCACCTGACAGACGAGGAATTTCTTGCAGCCCTGGCCCATCATACGACTGGGGCAGAAGTTATGGGGACACTGGAAAAGATTATCTTTGTTGCCGATTACATCGAAGAAAACCGTGATTTCGACGGCGTAGAACACCTTCGCGAATTGGCCGCTGCAGACCTGGACCAGGCGGTCCTTGCCGGATACGATTCGACCATTTCCCATCTGCTGGAACAGGACAAGCTTATTTTTGCCGGCACGGTCATCAACCGCAATGCCCAGATTCTGGCGATGCAGAAGAAGGGGAGACAGAAAAATGGGTGAAACGCAAAAGAAAGGGAAGACGCGGAACAAGCGTCGCCGGACCGTCAGCCCGGATGAACGGAAACGCCGGTTCTGGCACAGATTGGGAATGGCAATCCTCATCGGGCTGGCTATCATTGCCGGTGTACTGGCCTGGTTTCATTTCCGTCCGTCACCGGCAAACGAAGAATTTGCCCAACAGAGTCCGGATATACCTCTCTATGTGCTGGTTATCGGTGTCGATGAAGAAGCGGCGCCTAGGACGAATTTCGTCGGACTGGCAGCCGTCAATAAAGAAAAGAAGACCGTTGATTTCATCATGCTGCCCAATAACACCAAGATTGAAGGACGGAAGGGAAAAGGAGTACAGGCACTGCAGGATATTTACACCGAAGGCGGGATGAGCCTTACCCGGGCTGTCGTAGAAGATATCTTCCACATCCGCATTCCGTATTATATTTCTTTTACGCCTGAATCGTTTGCCCGGATGATCGATATCAATGACGGCCTGCCACTGTATGTAGAAAAACCGATGTACGGGGAAACCAGCGATGGGGCGGTTGATTTTAATCTCGGCCAGGGATACCAGCTGCTTACGGGGCGGGAATCTGCCGGCTATATGAGTTATAGTGACAAGGAAGGCCCGCTTTTCCAGGCACTGCGGCAGGAACGATTCCTCAAGGCATTTTATGAAGACCGGGAAACCCATTTTGGCATAACGAATGCGGTAAACGCATACCGCGTCTGGCACGACGTAGATTCCAACATATCGGCCAAAGACATGGCACGACTTGTCTGGACATTCCGCAATGTGCCCGTGTCGGACATTCACTTTTACATGCTGCCCGGCGAAATTGCCAAGAGTGGAGAAACGAAAACGGCTACATCGGATACGTTATGGAATTTTGATCCCGTAGAAGTACAAAAGATTATCGGGACGAGCAGCCATGCCATAGCCAATGAATAGTACGGCGTGGATGGGATAAAAAAGGAGAAGATAGAAAGAAATGCCATTAGTAATGAAAGAACAGACACACGACACAAAGGAAAAGACTTGTTATGAAATCGCAGCCCAGGCTGCATATGACAAAAAAGGCTGGGATATCATCATCCTCGATATGATGACGGCATCGATCATGGCCGATTATTTTGTCATCTGTAGCGCCCGCAATACCCGTCAGGCCCAGAGTATTGCCGACAACGTGGAAGAAGAACTGGAAAAGAACGGATACACGGTCCGTCATGTCGAAGGCTACCGTTCCGGCCGCTGGATCCTCATCGATGCCGGCGATGTGGTGACCCACGTTTTTGTCGATCAGGACCGCAGCTATTATGAACTGGAAAATCTCTGGTGCGATGCACCGCGGATTCCCTTTGAAGGAGAATAAGATGAATCAACTTTTGCAGGAAAACAGTATCGCTGCCCTGAAAGTGCTCCGTCTCGGCGAGATGGGCGCCTTCCTCGATGGCGGTACGGGCAATACGAATGATGATATCCTGCTGCACAAAAATCAGCAGACTCATCCTGTTGCTGTCGGGGATACGGTGACCGTATTCCTGTATCATGACCCGTCAGGCCGGCTGACTGCCAGCATGCGCCTGCCAAAAATCAAAATCGGTCAGATTGGCTATGCCCCTATCATCAACACGACCCGTTTCGGCGCCTTTGTCGATGTCGGGACAGAGCGGGGGATTTTCATGCCCTTTGCCGAAATGAAGGGACGGCCGAAAGAAGGGGAATATGTATGGGTCCGTCTCTATGAGGATAAATCCCATCGTCTGGCCGTTTCAATGGAAGTAGAAGACGAAATGCGCCGCGCTTCCCGGCCGGCGACCGATGCCAGGATTGGCGACTGGGTAGAAGGTGCCGTCTATAATATGAACGACCAGGGTGCCTATATCATGACCCGGGAACGGTGGATTGCGTTCCTGCACCGCAGCGAGTTCCATGGCCCTATCCTGATTGGCCAGATGATCAAAGGGCGCATTACCTACCTGCGGGAAGATGGCCGTATCAATATTTCTCTGCGACCGGTCAAGGAAAAGGCGATGGATGAAGACTGTGCCCAGATTGTAACATTTCTGCAGAGCCGTAAGGGGAAGATGCCCTACAGTGATTCGACGGCACCGGCTGTCATCAAGGCAAAATTTGGCCTGAGCAAATCGGCGTTCAAGCGTGCGCTGGGGCATCTCATGAAAGAAGGGAAAGTCCATCAGGAAGATGGCTGGACCTATCTCGATGAGCAACAGTCCTGAGTGCCATGTGATTTCTTTGCAAAAAATGCATATATGAGGCGATTTAACTTTTAAAGTGCTTTTCTGATGAGCAACAGAGTTTGTCCGATGGACAAACTCTGTTTTTTTATGTGGTATGTCCCGGGGAGCAGGAAAATCCTTGTGTATGGTTCATACATATTGTATACAAAATTCAATTCATACTAAAAATATAGATTAAATAGGCAATTTTATAAAAATATAATCATTTATTTTAAAAATTTAAATTGTTTTTCCAAAATACCCTTGAAAAAAAATTAATAAATGTTCTATACTTTAATCATTCAGCGAACTGAATTCTTCAGGAAATAAAAAATAAAATGAATATTTTAATTTTGCAAAAGAATATTCATGCGAACTATGTCCTGAAGGAATACCAACTGGAAAGGAGAGAGGTATATGCGAGTATTGATTACAGCCATACCATTCATCTGGTCCATCTTCTGTCTTCCCTTTGTCAATGTGGCTCATCCTTACGTGCTGGGGCTTCCCTTTGTCGCCTTCTGGGAACTGGCAGGAATCATCATTTCCGTAATCGCATTGCAGCTTTTGTGGAATGTGGACCACAAACCTGGCGGTATTGCCTCAAAGGATCATTTGTACATGGATCCGAACGTCAGTCGTGATGACATCAAATAAGTGCAAGAGGGGATGTGAACTGGATGGATAATTTCGGTGCATTAATCATTTTATTTGCTTTTATTATCGGTATCTCTATTCTCGGTGCTATTCCGGGCCTGAAGGATAGAAAAATGAGTGCTGAAAACTGGGCTGTCGGCGGCCGTAATTTCGGGCGCTGGCTGAATTGGTTCATTATGTGCGGGGAAGTATACACCGCCTTTGCTTTCTTAGGTGCCAGTGGCTGGGCATATGCCCGTGGGGGCCCTACCTTCTATATCCTGGCTTATGGCGGTCTGGCATATCTCGTCGGTTACCACGTATTGCCCCGTGTCTGTGCGCTCGGCCATCGTCATAAATTAGTTACCCAGGCAGACATGGTAGAATATCTCTACAGCAGCCGTCCCCTTGGGATTTTCATTTCCTGTGTCGGCGTCGCTTTCCTCCTGCCGTATCTGCAGCTGCAGCTTACTGCTCTGGGTCTTATCGTGGAAGTCGCTTCTCTCGGAGCCATCGGCCGCGTCCAGGCCATGCTCATCGCCTTCGTCATGGTTGCGGCATTCGTCTTCCTGAGCGGCCTGAAAGGTGTTGCTTCTACGGCAGTATTTAAGGACGTCAGCATGATCGCTGCTATGCTGATTTTTGGTATTTATCTTCCGTATCATTACTGCGGCGGTTTCTCTGAAATGTTTACAGCCGTAGAATCGATTAAACCCGATTTCCTGACTTTCCCTGGCGGCACGAAGAACCTCGATGTGACCTGGGGGATGTCTACCATCGCACTGACTGCCCTGGGTTTTTATATGTGGCCCCATTTTTCAACCAATACGTTCAGTGCCAAAGACCCGGACGTACCGCGTCATAATGCCATTTATCTGCCCTTTGCCCAGCTAGCACTGATTTTCCCAATGCTCGTCGGCTTTACGGCAGTCATCGTCTACGCCAGCAATCCGCTGCCGCGGACCGATATGGCATTCCTGTTCCTCGTAAAGGATACATTCCCGACATGGGTACTGGGAATCCTCGGCGGTGCCGGCGCTCTGGCCTGCATGATTCCCGCAGCGGATCTGCTCCTTTCTACGTCGCTGCTCATTTCCCGCAACATTTATGTACGCGGCTTCCGTCATAACGATGAACACGTTACACCGGAACACATGAAGAACGTAGCCCGGTATCTCATCCTCATCCTGACGGCTGTTGCTCTTTACCTTTCCATTTTCCATGCCAACCTGCTGGTCAATCTGCTGCTCACGGGCTATGCCGGCGTTACTCAGTTCTTCCCGATTATCGTACTCGGCCTGTTCTGGAAAAAAGCCAGCAAGCTCGGCGCCGTCTGTGGCCTTATTGTCGGAGAATTCCTGGTATTCTTCCTCATCCTGAGCAAAATGGATCCCGTTGCCCTCGGTTCGGTCCATATCAATGCCGGATTCTTTGCCCTGTGCATCAACACGCTTGTCTTCGTCATCGTCAGCATGATTACTTCGTCGGGCAAGACGAAGATGATTTAACGGTCTCTATCCTCATGATTGACAACTCCCACAAGATTTGCTATGATTAGTGGCATGAAAGCCGATGAAAGAAAGTAGTATGCAGTCCGCCACAGCGAGGCAGGGAAGGTGTGAGCCTGCCAGAAGGAGTGCAGAAGGCATTCTGAAGGCGGCAGCCGGAAGCCGTTACGGTGTGTATGGCTGCATAAAGTGAGCGGGTCAATCGACCAATCAGGGTGGAACCGCGGGTGTTAACTCGTCCCTGTAACATCAAGAGATGTTACAGGGACTTTTTTTGTACAGGAGGGAAAAGCAACATGAACTTTCAGGAAATGAGCTTCGCTTTGAAGAAATTTTGGTCCTCCCAAGGCTGCATCATCCAGGAACCGTATGATGTAGAAAAAGGGGCAGGTACAATGAATCCGGCGACGTTCCTGCGTACGCTGGGACCGGAACCGTGGCACGTCGCATACGTCGAACCGTCCCGCCGTCCGGCTGATGGCCGTTATGGCGATAATCCGAACCGGCTGTATCAGCATCATCAGTTCCAGGTCATCTGCAAACCGAGCCCGGACAATATCCAGGAACTGTATCTGCAGAGTCTGGAAGTACTGGGCATCAACCCGAGAGAACACGATATCCGCTTTGTCGAAGACAACTGGGAATCGCCGACACTGGGTGCCTGGGGTCTCGGCTGGGAAGTCTGGCTCGACGGCATGGAAGTCACACAGTTTACTTATTTCCAGCAGGTGGGCGGCATAGACGTTCATCCTGTATCATCGGAAATCACATATGGCATGGAACGACTGGCCATGTACATTCAGGGTGTAGACAACGTATACGACCTGGAATGGACGGACGGCGTGACTTATGGGGATATTTTCCATCAGAACGAATTCGAACAGTCGTCCTATGCCTTTGAAGTCAGCGATGCCAAGCTGCTGTTCCATCTCTTTGACCTCTATGAAGCCGAAGCCATGCGGACCATCGAAGCCGGCTTTGTCCTGCCTGCCTATGACTATGCGCTGAAATGCTCTCATACGTTCAACCTGCTCGATGCGCGGGGCGCTATCAGCGTCAGTGAACGGGCTGCTTTTATCGGCCGTGTCCGCAACTTGTCCCGGGCCTGCGCCAAAGCCTATCTCGAACAGCGTAAAAAACTGGGGTTCCCTATGTTGAAGGAGGAAAAATAAATGAGCAAAGATTTACTGCTTGAAATTGGTACGGAAGAAATCCCGGCTCATTATATGCCGAGTATCCTCAGTCAGATTAAGGATCTGGCCCATAAAAAACTGGATGAAGCTAACATATCCTATGAATCCATCCGCTCGCTGGGCACGCCGCGCCGTGTAGCTCTTCTGATCGCTGGTGTGGCAGAAAAGCAGTCCGATGTATCGGCCAAGAACAAAGGGCCGTCCGTCAAGATTGCCTATGACAGTGAAGGCAAACCGACGAAAGCTGCTATGGGGTTTGCCCGGGGCCAGAAGATAGCCGTAGAAGACCTGGTCGTAGAAGACGGGTATGTCTATGCCAACGTTACGACAATCGGCAAGGATACAGCCAGTCTGCTGCCGGATATCCTGAAAGATATCATCCTGTCCCTGAGTTTCCCCAAGAGCATGATCTGGGGTGACCAGACGGTTCATTTCGTACGGCCTCTGCGCTGGTTCGTAGCGCTCTTTGGCACGGATGTCGTTCCCTTTGAAATTGCCAAAGTAAAATCCGGGCGCATCAGCCGCGGCCACCGTTTCCTCGGTACGGGCGATTTTGAAATCCCGTCTATGAAAGACTATGAAGCCGTAACGAGAGAACATTTCCTCATCGTCGATCCGGAAGAACGCAAACAGATGATTCTCCAGGGCATGCAGAAACTGGCGGACGAAAAGGGCGGTACGATCATCATGGATGAAGACCTCCTGGAAGAAGTCGTATTCCTCGTCGAATATCCTACGGCCCTGTGCGGCGAATTCGATACGGAATTCCTCCAGCTCCCGGAAGCGGCCATCATTACGCCGATGAAAGACCATCAGCGGTATTTCCCCATGCGCGATAAAGACGGCAAGCTCATGAACCTGTTCCTCACCGTCCGCAATGGCGATGACTATCATCTGGAAACGGTCCAGCACGGCAATGAACGGGTACTGCGCGCCCGCCTGGATGATGCCAAGTTCTTCTTTGAAGAAGATAAGAAAAAGAAACTTATCGACCGCGTCGATGACCTGCAGCGCATCGTATTCCAGGACGGCCTGGGTACACTCAAAGATAAGGCACAGCGTCTGGAACAGATTACGACATTCCTCAATCACAAACTGGATCTGGGCCTCGATGATGGCGACCTTACCCGCCTGTCCGACTTGGCCAAGACTGACCTCCTGACCCAGATGGTAGCTGAATTTACGGAACTTCAGGGCGTCATGGGACGAGAATATGCCATGATTGACGGCGAAAAGCAGGAAATTGCCGATGCCATCAACGAACAGTATCTGCCGCGTTTTGCCGGCGACGAACTGCCTCAGACTACGATGGGTAAAGTCCTCGGCATTGCCGATAAATTCGATACCATTACCGGCTCGTTCAGTTTGGGCCTCATTCCGACAGGGTCGCAGGATCCCTTTGCCCTGCGCCGCCAGACTATCGGTATCCTGAATATCCTCATGGATGCCGGTTGGAACCTCAACTGTGACGAAGTCTTTGCTTTCATTCTCAATCTTCTTCACGTGGAAGAAGATAAGCAGGCCGAAGTCATGAGCCAGCTCAATGAATACTTCACCCTGCGTCTGAAAAATATCTTCCAGGATAAAGGGATGGATTATCATATCATCGACTGCGTACTGGCATCGGATACGCTCAATGCATCGGAAGCGGCCAGGAGAGCCGATGCGCTCATCCGGGCCGACCTCATGAGCCAGACCGAACTGCTCCAGGCTTATACCCGTGTAGGGAACATGGTCAAAGACGCTGACGATACTCAGGTTAATCCGGACCTCTTTGAAACAGAAGAAGAACGGGCCCTTTATGGAGCCGTCGTAGCCATGCAGGCCAATCTGCCGCAAAAATACGCCGTATACGACTATGCCGGCGCTGCCGAAGTCCTGGCGGAAGGCATCGGGGCCATCAATGCCTTCCTCGACAACGTCCTGGTCATGCATAAAGACGAAGCGGTCAAACAGAACCGTCTCAATCTCCTGACGCTGACCTTCAGCCTGATCCAGCCTATCGGCGATATCAAGAAATTGAGCTGATACAGCAGATGGGTGTGTCACAATCTTCTTACAGTCTGTAGTATTCGGCTGACGATATGACAAATTCATGATATAATAGAAGCAAAAATAGATGTGGATCCGCTCCACATCTATTTTTAAATGATGTATACGAAGGGAATGATATGGATGAAAGGAAAGAAAATCGCGCTGCTTCTGGCTGGTCTGGCTCTCGTTTCCTCCACAGCCCTGGCAGCTAATACACCGTATGGACTGCTGGACAGCTCCGATAAAGACAGCTATGCCAAAATCATGGTCTATCAGGCTAACGATATGAATTATTACCGCTACATCAACAGCAACTATCATTATGCGCTGGATATTCCGACAGAAGTCAATAAAGCCGACGAAAATGAAGGGGGAGATGGCTGCTATTTCCAGGACCTCAAAAATAAAGTCGTCGTCACGACCTATGCCGTTAAGAATCAGATGAATTTTTCCCTGGATGAATTGTACAACATGGATATCGGCATGAATGGATCTCCAAAACTGACGACAGACAATAAGACGGTCAATCACTATGCCATCGCCTGGACGAAAGACGGCAGGAATTTCTATAAAGAACTGTATCTCCTGAATGATACGAATACCTATGTCTGCTTTTCCGTCGTCTATCCGACTAAGCTGGAAAAGAAATACCAGAAGTATATTTTCCACATGAGCCAGAGCTTTATGCCAAGCGGAGCCGTTATCTAAAAAAAAGCTTGCAATACTGTTTCTCCTATGGTATAATATCGCTGTTAATTTAGGCAGTCCTCTGCCCGTAAGGCGATTGTCACAGCTGGGTGATGACGCGGGCACGAATGTCTTATAGGAGGAAAATAAACATGAACATCATCAGCGTACTTGAACAAGAACAGCTTCGTAAGGACATCCCCGATTTCCGCCCTGGCGATACCGTCAAGGTACACGTAAAGGTTGTCGAAGGCAACCGCGAACGTATCCAGGTATTTGAAGGCGTCGTTATCGGCCGTCAGAACGGCGGTGTTCGTGAAACATTCACGGTTCGTCGTGTTTCCTACGGTGTCGGCGTTGAACGTACTTTCCTGGTACATTCCCCGCGTCTGGCCAAAATCGAAGTTGTACGTCATGGTATCGTTCGTCGTGCAAAGCTGAACTATCTGCGCGGTCTTACAGGCAAAGCTGCCCGTATCCGCGAACGCCGCTAATTTGCAGGCAAGAACACTGGAAAAAAGACTGTCTGATGGCAGTCTTTTTTTTATCCATATTGGTGCCCTCCTATGGCAGGGGGCCGTGACGTATGGTATAATAAACAACAGGATTAATTAAATTACAAGTATTTAATGAGGTGATTTATTGTGGCAAAACCAATTTTTGTTACAGGGCATAAAAGCCCCGATACAGATTCTATCTGTTCCTCCCTTGCATTCGCGAAATTAAAACAGCTCCAGGGCATCGACGCCGTCGCTATCCGGGCTGGTGAAATGAATAAGGAAACGGCCTTTGCGCTAGATTATTTCCACGTCGAACCACAGCCGATCGTCAAAGATTTTTATATCAAAGTGGGCGATGCTGTCCATACAGAAGTTGAAGCACTGAAAATCAGCGCCAGCCTCAAAGACGCAGCCAAATGGTTTGCAGCTCATCCGTCTCCCATCGCTCCCGTTGCCGACAATGGCACATTCGTAGGTGTCATCGACCGGGCCGCCCTGGCAGAAGAATTCATCAAGACCGTTACCGGGGAAGAACTGAGCATGGTCAAAGACCTGGTACATGATCCGGACCGCTTCTTCCAGACGACGGATAAAGGTTGTGATATCCCGCAAGACGGCAAATATGTCGTCGTCGATGATGGCAAATACGTCGGCATGGTATGTGCCGAATGCGTAGCTGCTGCAGAAAAACAGCAGGTCATCCTCGTCGACCACAACGAAAAGAAACAGATCATCGACGGTTCTGAAGATGCCGACATCGTCGGTGTCGTAGACCACCACCGCATCGGCGGCACCCTTTCGACAGAAGGCCCGATTTTCATTCTCTTCCGTCCGGTAGGCTGCACGGCGACGATCGTAACCGGTCTGTACAAACAGGCAGGCATCGCTATTCCTAAGGATATAGCCGGCCTTCTCCTTTCGGCCGTAATCTCCGACACGGTCCTGTTCCGCAGCCCTACCTGCACGGAAGAAGATAAGAAGACCGCCGCTGAACTGGCTGCTATTGCCGGCGTCGATGTCGAAAAATATGGCATGGAAATGCTGAAAGCCGGCGCCAATGTATCGGATCTTACACCGGAAGAAATTGCTGCCAACGACATGAAAGAATTTTCTGACAGCGGCAAGACCTTTACGATTTCTCAGGTTCAGGTCATGGACACATCGGATCTTCTGCAGCAGAAAGACGTATTGCTCAATGCGCTGGAAAAAATGCGCGCTGCCCACAGTTACGATGCCGCATTCCTCATGATTACCAGCATCATCGACGAATCGACCAACCTGATCTTTGCCGGCAACATGGATGACGTAGTCACCAAGGCCTTTGCCAAAGACGTCGTCGATAAGGAAGTCTATCTCCCGGGCGTCATGAGCCGTAAGAAACAGATCGTTCCGCCCATCCTGACGGCTCTGAAATAAGTTTTGCTATACCTGTAATCCAACAAGGGACTGTCGTCGAGCGGCAGTCCCATTTTATACGTATGCCGTCTCATAAAGGAGTTTGAATGAATCCTATTTTTGCTACTCTTAACGAACGCCAGTTCGAAGCTGTCCAGCATACAGAAGGGCCGCTGCTCATCACGGCCGGTGCCGGCTCGGGTAAAACAAAGGTACTGACCTGCCGGATTGCCCATTTACTGGAGCTAGGCATTGCGCCATATCGCATCCTGGCCATCACCTTTACCAATAAAGCTGCCAGGGAAATGCGGGAACGTGTAGAAAATCTTGTCGGTGCCGAAGCAGAACGCATCTGGCTCAGTACGTTCCATTCCTTTTGTGCCAAACTGCTGCGTTTTGAAATCGACGGATTTCAAGGGTATACCCGGAATTTCACGATTTACGATGCGACGGACCAGCAGACACTCGTCAAGGACTGCCTGAAAGAACTGAATCTGGACGATAAGCAATTTCCCCCGCGATCCGTTCTGGGAACTATCTCCGGAGCCAAGAATGCGCTCATGGATTCCCAGGCGTTCGCTCGCCGGGCCGGTGATTTCTATGAACAAAAAGTAGCCGATGTCTACGACCTGTATGAAAAGAAACTGAAAGCCAATAATGCCCTCGACTTCGACGATTTGCTGCTCCTGGCCGTGCGCCTGCTGCAGGAAAACGAAGAGGTCCGGGAAAAATATCAGGACCGGTTCCAGTATATTCTCGTCGATGAATATCAGGATACGAACCATGCCCAGTACATGCTGACCCACATCCTGGCGGCCAAATGGAAGAACATCTGCGTCGTCGGCGATGCCGATCAGAGCATCTACGCCTGGCGTGGTGCCGATATCCGCAATATCATGGATTTCAACCGCGACTACCCTCAGGCTGCGTCCATCAAGCTGGAGCAGAATTACCGTTCTACCAAAACAATCCTCAAAGCAGCCAATGCCGTCATCGACAACAATATGGACCGGCCGCAGAAGAATCTGTGGACGGAAAATCCGGAAGGCCATAAAATCATACATTATCACGCTCAGACGGAACACGATGAAGCCGATTATGTAGCGGGTGTCATCTATAACCGTCATACCATTGAAAATGAGCCGTACGGTGATATGGCCATCCTGTTCCGCACCAATTCCCAGTCCCGTGTGCTGGAAGAAAAACTGATGCGCTATTCGATTCCCTATACCATGGTAGGCGGTACGAAATTCTATGACCGCAAGGAAATCAAGGATATTATCGCCTATCTGCGCCTTTTGTATAATCCGGAAGACAGCCTGAGCCTGATGCGCATCATCAATGTACCGAAGCGCAACCTCGGCGCTACTACGCTGGAACATCTGGCAGAATATGCCGAAAAGAAGGGCATTTCCTTATTTGAAGCCCTTTCGTCTACGGAAGAAATCCCCGTCACCAAACGGGCCAAGGCCTCACTGGAACAGTTTTCCATCATGATTTTCGATTTACTGGGCCACGTCGATGAATGGGATGTCCAGACCCTGATGGAAGAAGTCATCCGCCAGACCGGATATGGCGATATGCTCGATAAAGAAGCTGCCCATGATCCGCAGGGGGAAAGCCGGAAGGATAATGTCGGCGAATTTCTTTCCGTTGCCAAAGATTATGTCGATTCCAATCCGGAAGGGAGCCTGCAGGATTTCCTGGAAAATGTCGCTTTGGTCAGCGATGTCGATGAATTTGAAAGCAGCGATTCCAAGGTTACGCTCATGACGCTTCACGCCGCGAAAGGCCTGGAATTCCCTGTCGTATTTCTGGTCGGCATGGATGAAGGATTGTTCCCTCACAGCCGGACTCTCATGGACGAATCCCAAATAGAAGAAGAACGGCGCCTGGCCTATGTCGGCATTACCCGGGCGGAACGCCAGCTGTATGTGACCAATGCTTCGACGCGCACCATGTACGGCCGTATTTCCGCCTATCTTCCCAGCCGCTTCCTCGACGAAATCCCGGAATCGCTGGTTGAAGAGTACCACCGCCGCACGGCCATGCCCCAGAATCACGCCGGGGATGTGCCAGCACGGCAGCGCGTGTCTATCCTGACCAAGCCGGTCACGACGAGTCTGCCCAAAAAGCACGCTGTCGATCATACTTGGCAGAAGGGCGATACGGTGCGCCATAAAATATGGGGAACCGGCAAGGTTCTGGAAGTCATAGGCAGTGGTGAAAATCTGCAGTTGAAATTAGAATTTCCCACTAAGGGTGTGCGCCAGGTCATGGCAAAATTTGCACCCATAGAAAAAGTGTAGCCGCACAGGCTCACCGAGGAGGTCTGAATGGAAAAAGAAAAAGCGCGCCTGCTGGAATTGCGCAAGACGATCGATGAACTCAGCTATCAGTACTATACACTCGATAAGCCGACGATGACCGATTATGAATACGATATGCTGTACCGGGAACTGGAAACGATAGAAAAGAATCATCCGGACTGGGTGACGCCTGACTCGCCGACCCAGCGCGTCGGCTCGAAAATTTCCGGCGGCTTTGAAAAATATACCCACGACAGACCCATGCTCAGTATGGGAGATGTCTTCAACGACCAGGAACTGATGGAGTTTGATCAGCGTGTCCGCAGTGATCTGGGGGGAGAAGACCTGGAATATGTGGTCGAATTGAAAATCGACGGGCTGGCAGTCAATCTGATTTATGAAAATGGCCAGTTCATCCGTGGCGTTACCCGCGGAGACGGGCGGGTCGGTGAAGATGTCACCAATAATGTCCGTACTATCCGTACGATACCCCTTCATATCGACAGCACTTCCCCCCACATGGAAATCCGTGGCGAAGTCTATATGCCGATACAGGCCTTTGAACAGCTCAATGCCCAGCGCCGCGATGACGAGCTGGAACCTTTCGCCAATCCCCGCAATGCCGCGGCCGGATCGCTGCGGCAACTTGACCCGCAGATTACGGCCCAGCGCAAACTCGCCTTTTTCGCCTATGCCATAGGGGGAACGGTAGGCATTGACATTCCCAGCCAGGAAGCACTGCTGGAAGATCTGAAAGCATTTCACTTCCAGGTCAACAAGGAATACCGGAAGTTTAAGACGATGGCCGATGTCATTACTTTCATCCATAGCTGGGATGACCGGCGGGACAAGCTGCCATATGCGACAGACGGCATGGTCGTCAAAGTCAATTCCTTCGCCCAGCAGGCCCGTCTGGGGAACACGGTCAAGATTCCCCGCTGGGCCATCGCCTATAAATTCCCGCCGGAACAGGCCCGTACGAAGGTGCTGAATATTTCTGTCAGCCTGGGCCGGACGGGAGTCCTGACACCGGCTGCCGACCTCAAACCGGTCCGTCTCGCCGGGACCATAGTCAAACGGGCCACGTTGCACAACGAAGACTATATCCGCGAAAAGGATATCCGCATCGGCGATACGGTAATCATCCAGAAGGCAGGAGAAATCATCCCTGAGGTGGTCCGCGCTGTTACAGCTGACCGGAATGGCAGCGAACAGGTATTTTCCATGCCGGCCCGCTGCCCGAGTTGTGGCGGACCGGTCGTACGCCGCGAAGGGGAAGCGGCTACGCGCTGTATCAATCCCGACTGTCCGGCCGTCATCCTCGAACGGGTCGCCCATTTCGTTTCCCGCAATGCCATGAATATAGACGGCCTCGGTGATGCCATCGTCAGCCAGCTCCTGGATCATCATCTGATCCATACCGTAGCCGATATTTATGGCCTGAAAAAGGAAGATTTACTGGACCTCGACGGATTTGCCGATAAATCGGCAGATAATCTGCTGAAAGCTATCGAAACGAGCAAACACGTAGGCCTGGCACGGGTCTTGTTTGCCCTGGGAATCCGCTTTGTCGGTGCCAAAGCCGGTCGGATCCTGGCCGAATGTTTCGGATCCATCGATGCCATCATGGAAGCTAAGGCAGATGAGCTGACCGTCATCGACGAAATCGGACCGCGTATTGCCGAAAGTGTCGTTTCTTACTTTGCCGATGACAAAAACCGGGCCCTTATCGAAGAACTGCGCCAGTACGGTGTCGATATGACTTGCGAAAAACGGCAGCTCATCAATGCTTCCTTTGATGGAGAAGTAGTCGTCCTCACAGGAAAACTGGAATCCATGACCCGCCAGGAAGCGCAAAAAGCCGTGGAAGACCGCGGTGGCCGGTGTACTTCGTCAGTTACGAAAAAGACGACTCTCGTCATAGCCGGTGCCGATCCGGGAAGTAAGTATGTAAAAGCACAGCAGCTGGGCACACATATCATCTCAGAAGCGGAATTCCGTGAATGGCTGGAACGGGAATGATAACGCATTAGAAGAGTCATGACGCTGTCCGTGGCAGTGTCATAGTCAGGGGACTGCAGCAAAATGGGAAAACAAGGCCCGTTCTGTTACAGTCCTCTTTTTCTCTGTGACTTTAGTATGAAAAGTCTTGATTTATTTCATTAATAATGAAATAATATACATAACAAATATCCTATGTTGAAGGACTGATGCAACATGAAAAATAACAAGCTGACGATTGGACAAATGGCAAAAATGAATCATACGACAATCAGTACGCTTCGCTTGTATGATAAACTGGGCATTTTAAAGCCAATCTATGTCAATCCAAACAGCAATTACCGGTATTATGACATCCGTCAGTGCATCACTTTCCGTGCCATACAATTTCACAAAAATATCGGATTAAGCTTAAAAGAAGTTGAAAATATATCCAAAACAGATACATTTTCTTATGTCGAAGAATTATACTATCGCCGTCTTGATGAACTATCCAAACAAATCGAAGCCCTTAATGCCCAGCAGCGGGCTATCATCCGATCTCTCCATGCAATCCGCCATATCGTCGATCTGCCTCCCGTCGGGACAACCAGCCTGACGTACTTCGATACAGAATATGCGTATACCAAACCAGCAGAGCGCGATTACTTAAAAGAAGATTCCGGCAGCGTAGAACTGGGGATTTCTCATCTTTTGGAGGACATGGAAAAAAACAACTATTCTTATGAATATGCCTTCTTTATTGGCCTGACGGTCCGACGTGAAGATTTTCTTTCTAATAGTGCGAGAAGTGATATGTTATGCCTGTATGTTGACCGGTCATATGCGGACAAACGCCATATCCAGGAGCAGCCTCAGGGTCTCTACGCCTGCATATATTTTGACACGTTCAGCAGAATTGGTGAATACATGGATAAACTGTACCAGTTTTGCCAGGAAAAAAACTGTACGATTACAGGAGATGTCATTTGCCGTTGGATGGGAACGATGAATCTGCAGCGGTTCATTAATCATGAAGAATTTTTACGCCTGCAAGTGCCGGTCACCCTTCCTGAATCGCAGGACATAAACGTTTAACTATTTCTTAAAACCGGGTTTGAAATCATATGGTTTTAGATAATTTGTCTATATGCCAACGTAAAATAAGATGAAAACTATTATGCTAAATCAATATGATTTTAAAATAAAAAATATATCATCTATGAGTGGAAGTAGTCCTTATTTTTCTTCTAAAAATTAACATAATATAAAAAATAATTAAACAAATACATGATATATTCTTATTACACCATAAAAAACAATTTGTTTGACTCTCACCTCTATATATGAGTTATAATTATATATATAATTTTTAATCTTTTGTTCATCATAACATGTATCCATATAACATTTTTGAATCAGGCAGGGGAATAAACAGTCAGGGGAGAGAAATAATTATGGTGCAGTATACAGATCGATTGAAATATTTGCGAATCAGTAATAACCTTTCACAGAAAGATGTTGCCAATTTGTTGGGATGTTCTCAGGTCGCCTATGGCATGTATGAGCTGGGAAAACGCCGCATTTCTCTCGAGAAACTCATCATTCTTGCAAAATATTATAATACGACGCTGGATTACATTGCCGGTTTATCAGACAAAAAATAAGATGATTGTACGGCCACATTACCTTCTTGGGAATGTGGCATTTTTTCTTTTGTTGTTTTTGCAACAGAAAAAAACGGCTTTTCCGTCTATACTGATAACGTAATAAGAGACGCCAGAGGAGGCGGAAACGATATGGATAAAACAATTGATGATATCTGGTCTATTGTGCCGGATTATTTTAACAGAAAAGAATGTGAAGGCTGCGGCTGCTGTATCAGCATTTGCCCGGCCCATGCGATTACCATGATAGAGCGAATGGATGGCAGTGAACGGCCTGTCGTCGATATGAGCAAGTGCATCCGTTGCACCCGCTGCATGGATGCCTGTGAAATTTACAAGTGCTATCATGCCTGAACGGCGTACCGATCCGTTATTATCAGGATTGCTATTCAAAACAGGAAGAAGTTCTATGTCAAAGGGCATCTTCCTGTTTTTATTTTGTCCTCATACAGCTGAACGTTTTTTTCAAAATTATGCAATATATTTTTGAAAATTCCATCAACTTTCATTGCAATATATAATACATAAGCTTATAATAAAATCCGTCATAAGAAAAATATAATACTCCAGTGCATAGCTTAAGGGGAGGAATTAAAACATGAATGCATGGATCAATAACGTTTGTGAAAGGCGGTTTCATCTCAGCCGGTTTCATTCATCTGTCAGTACAGAAATTATAGCCGGGCTGACTACTTTTGCCACGATGGGTTACGTACTAGCTGTCGTGCCCCATATGATGGGGGAAGCCGGATTGCCTGGCGGGGCCGTTCTGACAGCTATGGTACTCATGATTTTTCTGACTACGATGGCCATGGGCCTGTATACAAACCGGCCCTTTGTCCTGGCTCCGGGAATGGGCAGCGTTGCCATATTTTCTATTACCTTGGTGCAGTTACAGCATGTATCGGTCAGTATTGCCAGTGCTATCGTATTTTTAAGCGGTATTTTATTCATTCTCGTCACGGTTCTCGGTATCCGCAAAGCCATCGTTATGGTCATTCCTAAGGGCATCAAGATTTCCATCAGTGCCGGTGTCGGCATGTTCCTTGCCGTAATTGGCCTGCGCAATGCTAAATTACTGGCAGCTAATGCCAAGAAAGTTGCCCTGTCTTTCGGTGACCTGACACAGCCTGTCGTCATTCTGGCTATGATTACCTTCATCATTCTGCTGGCACTGCAGGCGCGCCGTGTCAAAGGGGCAGCTCTGATCAGTATCATTGCCGGTACTATCATTGGTATCCCCATGGGTATTACCAAAATCCCGGCTACGCTGTTTACCATGCCGGACAGCTTGGCACCGGTATTTTTTAATTTTGACCTGTTCGGGGCACTGGACGTCAAATACTTGCCGTATTTATTCGTATTTTTCCTGCCGGATTTCTTTTCTAGTTTTGGAACAGCTATTGGTATCGGCGGCAAAGCGGGATTCCTCGATAAAAACGGGGATCTTCCTGACATAGATAAAGTGTTCCAGGTCGATTCGGTAGCAGCTACGCTGGGTTCCTTCTTTACCATTCCTGTACTCATTACCTATCTGGAATCGGGTGCCGGTGTCGAAGCCGGTGGCCGTACGGGGCTGACTGCAATTACTACGGCTATTATGTTTCTCCTTATCCTGGCCGTGACTCCACTGGCTCTCATGATTCCGGCAGCGGCTACAGCTCCTGTCCTGGTCTATGTCGGTGTGAGTATGATGGGAGGCATGAGAAATCTGGATTACACTGATATGTGTGAATATATACCGGCTTTCCTTTGTATTGCCTTTACGGCTTTTACTTTTAATATTGCTAACGGTATCTCCGTTGCGTTCATTGCCTATGTCATCATGAAAGTCGCTTCCGGCAGAGCATCGGAACTTAATAAAGGACATTTTCTGCTGGCACTGCTTCTGGCGTATTATTTCTATGCCATTGCCGGCGTTAAATAAGGGAGTGATGGATGGTGAAAATCGATTGGCTGTTAAAAAATGGGAATATCTATAATGTCTATCTGAAAAAATTTATTCCCTGTAATCTGGCTATCAGTGGGAAACGATTTTGTTATATGGGAAATGACCCTCTGCCCATCAAGCCGGAACATGTGCGGAATCTTGATGGCCAGTACGTAATCCCCGGCTTCATCGATTGCCACATGCATATTGAAAGTACGATGGCAGCACCGCGTACCTTCATGAAAGGAGCTGTCCGCAATGGTGTAACGACACTCATTGCCGAACCTCATGAAATTGCCAACGTATTCGGCCTTGCAGGCATACAGGCCATGGCTAAAACAATGCAAGAGGGGCCATGTGACGTTTATATCGCCATTCCCAGTTCGGTCCCATCGACAAATGAAGAACTGGAAACGACCGGTGGCGTCATCGATAATGATGATGTAGAATCTCTGATGCATATGGACCACGTCATCTGTCTGGGCGAAGTCATGAACTGCCGCGACGTCATACGGGACAGCCATTCCAAGACCAGCCGCCTGATCCGGCAGATCCGGGCTGGCCGGCCCGATTTCTCTCTGGAAGGCCATTGCCCCCGGTTCAGTGGCTGGGAGCTGGCCCAGATTTTGATGAGCGGCGTGAATTCCGACCATACGGATCAGTCGCTGGAAGGCCTGAAGGAACGGCTCATGAATGGCATGTTCGTACAGTTGCAGGAAAAATCACTGAAACCGGAATTTATCTCTTATATTAAAGAAAATAATCTGTTGGAACACATGGCCATCGTAACGGACGATACCATGCCCGACGCCTTCATGGAACGGGGCCATCTCAATTATCTGGTAAAAAAGGCCATGCACAATGGCCTGACACCGGAAGAAGCTATCTATACAGCGACGTATACACCTGCCCGGCGCATGGGCTTGCGCGATAAAGGGAGCATTGCACCTGGCAAAATCGCTGATTTCGTCATTTTGTCTGACCTGGCTGACCTGACCGTTGAAAGTACCTGGTGTGCCGGGCAGGAAGTCTATACAAAAGGAGATTCCTGGCAGGAAGCAGAACGGGATACGTCTTTCCCGAAAGCCTTTTATCATAGTGTCCACGTCGCGCCGCGCACGTCCGCTGATTTTACTTTGAAAGCTCCTATAGAAGAAGGGGAGGTTACCTGCCGCATCCTGGAGGTGCAGGAACATACGACCTTTGTCAAAGAAGGACGGGCCGTGCTGCCAGTCCATCATGGAGAAGTTGATTGGGAACATAGTCCTTATAATCTGGCAATCGTCTGGGAACGCCATGGAAAGAACGGTGGTCATGGGACAGCTCTCGTCGGGGGAACGGCCATGACCAGGGGTGCTGCAGCTACGACCTATGCCCATGACCATCATAATCTCCTTGTCATAGGTCAGACAAAAGAAGATATGATGGCGGCTGCTAATACGGTCATCGCCAATCAGGGAGGCTATGCCGTAGCTTGTGACGGCGTCACAAAAGCCTTTGCACCGCTTCCCATTGCCGGGATTTTGTCCGACCGGCCGCTACCTGTATTGGGAAAACAAATACAAGAGGTGCATCGCGTCCTGACAGATTGTGGATATCGCCATGATAATGTCATCATGTCCCTCAGTACCTTGTCACTTCCCGTAAGCCCATTCTTTAAATTGACCGATAAGGGGATCATTGATGTCCGTAATGCGAAAATCGTCCCACTTATTACGGAAGCACGGGAAAAGCCGTAGAATACGAATAAGTAAATAGATAAACGAAACAGACGTGCTGTCTGGAGCTCTATACACCAGACGGCACGTCTGTTTTACTACATCCGGACGTTAAAAGGATTGAAGTGGAACGGAGATTGGGTATAATGAATGTAAAAGGAAGTGATACGTGTGAATATAGCCATTGTAACAGGAGCTTCCAGTGGTCTCGGCAGGGAATATGTACGGCTTCTTGATGAACAGTCTGTCGATGAAATCTGGCTCATCAGCCGCCGTCAGGAAAAACTGGAAGGGACGGCACATGCATTGAAAACAAAATCCCGCATTTTACCGCTGGACTTGCAAGATCCGGCATCGTATACGTCTTTTGCTACAGCTCTCAGGCAGGAAAAGCCCGTCGTTTCGTATTTCATCCATGCTGCCGGATATGGCCGTATGGGCCGGGCTGCTGCTATGACAGAAGCAGATACATCCGGTATGATTGCCGTACACTGCCAGGCCGCTGTCTCCCTGACGAAGGCGGTCATTCCCTATTGCCATCAGGGCAGTCACATTGTTGAAATCTGTTCCTGTGCCGCTTTCCAGCCATTTCCATATCTGGCCGTATACGCTGCCTGCAAGGCCTTTCTTCTCCGGTACAGCCGGGCATTGGCAGAAGAACTGAAACCATCGGGGATTCTGGTCTCGGCAGTCTGCCCATACTGGGTCAAAGATACGGCTTTTATTGCGACGGCAAAGAAGACCGACCAAGAAAACCGGTTTACGCACTACCTATTTGCCGGAGACAAGAAGACTATCGCCCGCCGTTCTTTCCGTCAAATCCGTCAGGGACGTGTCGTCATTACTCCTGACCTGATTTCTACACTTCATCGCATCAGCTCCGGTATCCTGCCGCAATCCTTTTTCATCTGGATCAGCCGCTTTTTCCGCTGAAAATAGATATCCTGTGTGTCTGTAAAGCCGGATATTGTCAGGTTTTATTGCGTATGGCAGAGGGGATGATGCCAATGGCGCAGAGAATGGTAAAAATCAAAAATGCCAGCTGGATATGGGCTGTAAGCCATGATACCGTACCATTCTGGTTCTGCGAAAGAATCAGTGTAATAATGGCAACACTCAGGACCTGCCCGATGAGCCGGACCGTTCCGACGACGGATGAGGCAGCACCGTAATACTGGGGTGTAACGGAACCCATGATGGCATTGTTATTGGGGGCCGTGAAGAGGGAAAAACCGATACCGATGATAACCAGGGCGGCAATAATACAGATAAACAACGGATGGGTGACAGTATAGGTCAGTGTGGCAAGACCAGCTGTGATGAACACCATGCCGGATGAAGCCAGAACAGACGGGCTGATTTTATCGGACAGCGTCCCTGTCACCGGCGATAACACCGCCATGAATACGGGCTGCATCAATAAGATGAGGCCCGTATCGCGGGCATTCATGCCCATGACACGTTGCAGGTAAATGGACAAGAGAAAACTGATGCCAAAGGTTGCACAATAATTGAGCATGGCAGCCAGGCTGGAAAAGGAAAAGACACGGTTGCCGGAAAAAATACGTACAGGCAGAACCGGGCTGGCCGTATGCCATTCACGATACAGGAATACGCCGAATGCCAATAGTCCTGCTGTCAGCAGATATTTCCCAACGTCCCAGACGGCTAGTTCAGAAAGGCCGGTCATGACGGCTACCATAGCCAGTGCATACAAAAGACTGCCTGTACCGTCCAGACTGCCACCAGCGTTGACGATCCATTCTTCTTTCATATAGCGCAGCGATAAAAGATAGACAATGGCACATACGAGGGCAATAAAATAAAAAATAGCCTGCCAGTTCAAATAATACGAAAAAAAGCCGCCCAGGACAGGGCCAAAAGACAGGCCGCTATATACAGCCGCTATGGTAAATCCCATAGCACGGCCCCGGCGCTGAGGATTGGTAACGAGTGAAATGATTGCCATATTGGTAGCAAAAATACAGGCGCTGGCCAGCCCCTGCAGGACGCGTATGACGAGCAATGCCATAATGGATGAAACGAAAAATACCGATAGAGAAGAACAGCAGAAGAGAAGGACGCCGATTAAGAATATGCGCCGTTTGCCCCACCGGTCTGCCATTTTGCTGACGGGCATAATCGTGATAGTGGAGACGATGAGAAACGTTTCAATGACCCAGCTCAGGGCCATTTCACTGGCTCCGTATGCAGTTCCAATGTCAGGGAGGGCTGTCGTAAGAGCACTGCTGGTGAACGGATTGATGAACGAAACCATCATCATGAGAATTAAAATCTTATTTTCATAGGAAATGCGTTCCATGCCATTATCCTTTCTGTATTATAGATTACACGGCTAAGCCGGTTTGTTGACGTATTTTATCATACGCTTTATTCCATATTCTGACAAGAAAATTTCCCTATGTATCACTAAATATATGAAATAATTTACCAAAGACATCGCTGGTCTTGACAAATTGTTTACATCAGCCTGATATAGTGAATGCAGATATACAGGAGGTGTAATTTCATATGAATAAAAAATGGAAACGCTGGATAGCTCTGGGATTGGCCGTGTCTTGTCTGGGAAGTGCTGCCGTGCTGGCTGAGGGAGTCCAGACTAAATCGTATATTGTACATGCCGATTCCTATCAGCTGCCCTATAAAGGCAACGAAAAAGCCTTCAAGCATCACATTAATCCAGGATACGGGTCGGCATTGGCCCTGAAGGATATCAAAACCGATGGAACCATCGAATTTTATGCAATTACAGACCGGGGCCCTAATGGAGATATCCCGACATACATAAAAAATGGTAAAAAAGTAAGTGGAAAATTCTTCCCAACCCCCGATTTTGCCCCGTCTATCGGAGTCATTACCGTACGTCCCGGACAGAATCGTGCCGATATAACAGAATCTATCCCGCTGAAGGTACAGGGGAAAGCGATTACAGGCAAACCGGTACCGAAAGGAATGACTGGTTCTACAAAGGAAATCGCCCTCAATTTCAAAATGAAGGATTTGGGAACCGATATCAACGGTCTGGATACGGAAGGACTGGCCATAGATAAAGACGGTAATTTCTGGATCAGCGACGAATACGGCCCTTTTATCGTCAAAGCCGATAAAAATGGCAATATAGTGGAAAAATTTGCTCCTGGTGCCGGGCTGCCCAGCATCCTTGCCAGCCGCGTTCCCAATAGAGGCAGTGAAGGCCTGACTATTGATGAACAAGGACATATCTTTGCTTTGATTCAAAGTCCGCTAAATGTAGATGGCAAAACGGGTAAAACATCTAAATATACACGTATTGTAGAACTCGACCCGGTAACTAAAGAAACGAAAATGTACGCTTACCCTGTCGATTCAGGCTATAAAAACACAGGAGCCGCCAAATTAGGCGATATCACCTCCATCGGCCACGGCCAATTCCTGATGATTGAACAGGGAAAACAACACGGTGTCATGCAAAATCTGATTTATAAAGTAGATCTCAATGGTGCCACGCCCGTAGCAAATAATGGCGATCTAGAATATGGACGCCTCGACGGAAAACTGATACCAGCCAGGAAAGAACTCGTTTTAGACCTGCGTGCCAACGGCTGGAATATCGAAAAAGCCGAAGGCCTGGCACTATTGCCGGACCGCAGGACCATAGCCGTCGTAAACGACAATGACTTTGGTATGGACATTGCCGTACAGGACCCCAAAGCCCCGTCAGCCGATGTATCAGACTATACCTATGACAGCGACAAAAAAGTCATGATATATAATAAAGACAAAACAGTCCATAAAGTAAAACTCAGCCTTAAGAAAAATGCACCGTCTGAACAAGAAAGCCAGATTTGGTTTTTCACATTGCCCAAATCATTATAGAGAGAAGGTATTACTTCCGATAACGTTAATTTATCGGAAGTAATGAAATGAGTAATTTCCGGGAGTATCTTTAAGGTCTCGTAAACCGCGTATTTATGCCAACTATCAGGTATTACTGTACATTGGTAATACTCTTCAACGTTTGTCGAATCTCTTAAATTAGTATCTCATAGTGGGAAGGTTTGTGGGAAGGCTGATAAATATCGCTGTAAATTTATTATTCTGTTTTTTATTCTTGTTCTTAAAATCAAACATAATACGCTTACCATTTGTACTACGTACGTGATATAATACCTGTATACAGCAAGTTATTGTGATGCCCACGAAGGAGGGTGTATTTACTATGTTAGCAAAAAAAGTAGCTAAATTGATTAATGACCAGGTTACCTTAGAATTTTATTCTGCTTACCTCTATCTGGATTTTGCAAATTATTATATTGATGAAGGACTCGATGGCTTTGCTCATTGGTTCGAAATCCAGGCCCAGGAAGAACGGGATCATGCTATGCTCATGCGTACGTATCTACAAAATAATGATGTCCGCGTCGTTTTTGGCACGATAGACAAACCGGATCAAGAATACAAGGATTTGAAAGCTCCTCTTAAGGCTGCGCTGGAACATGAACAGTTTATCACCGGCTGCATTAATAAGATTTATGGAGCTGCCTCTGATGAAAAGGATTACCGTACCATGGAATGCTTCAACTGGTTCGTCAAAGAACAAGGCGAAGAAGAAAAGAATGTCGGCGATCTGCTTAAGAAATTTAAACTCTTTGGCAATGACCCGAAGGGACTCTATGCATTGAATCAGGAACTGCTGACCCGGGTTTATGCGGCTCCGACACTAGTCCTCTAATCCAACTTTGAATTTCTTATATGATATATGACAAATCTCCTTGGCCGAGCGTACTCGTCGTCGCTAACCAGGGAGATTTTTTTTACCAATATTGATGTATAATACGGGCCGTTTCATCATGGACCAGACCATTGGTAGCAATGATATGTTCATTGTGTAATACGTCAGGAACCTGTCCATCATATGTCGTGACTCTGCCGCCCGCTTCTTCGACAAGCAAAATACCGGCGGCCATATCCCACGGCTTCAGGTTGCGTTCGAAATAGATATCCGTCCGCCCGGCTGCTACATAGGCCAGGTCAAGACAAGCGCTGCCCGTACGGCGGATATCCAGGCATTGTGAATACATGGCCTGGAATAAAGGGAAATTCTTTTCTGTGTATTGCCGGTCATACGGAGACGTTCCAATGGCAACCAGACAGTGAGATAATGCTGAATTTCCAGTCACATGGATAGGTTTGCCATTTAAAAAGGCGCCGCCACCACGGGTTGCATGAAACAGTTCATCTGTAAACGGGTTATACACGACAGCCGCCTGTAAGGTGCCTTGTGCATAATAGGCCAGCGATACGGCACTCATATCGAAATGGCGGATAAAATTCTGGGTGCCGTCAATGGGATCAAGAATCCAGTATCGGCCATCGGGATCCATAACCTGACTATTGTCCTGCTCTTCTGACAAAAGTGTGACGTCTCTGTCTATTTCCTGCAGTTGAGTGCGCATATATTCCTGTACGGCAACATCCATCTGGGTGACGAAATTAGCCCTCCCTTTGGCCGTAATTTCTAAGTTTTTTTCTTCCGTCAGCATATCGTGGGTGCTGCGAACGAGCTCTATTATTTCTTTTTCAAACATGAATCGCTGGCCCCCTTGTTTCTAGTGTGTTGAACATTCGTTTGGCGAGCAAATTCCGGCTTCCAGGAACACATGTTCGGAAGCTTTTCAAAGCGCCATGTCCGTTGGCAGTCGGGATATTTCTGGTGATCCACTTCACTCATAAACATGTCCAGAGGCCGCAGATAATGGCCATACGAGCCATAAAGCGCCTGATACACCACATAGGATTCGCCGGTCTTAGCATCCTCCGCCATGGTAATAATGCGGTACTGTTTTTCTTTGAAATGGATCCAGATCTCTCCAGCTGATGGCAGTGCTCTATTCATGATGACCTCCTTATCCGCGTATTGATTGCGTATCGATATGAAAATACTACTTCAGATAATAAACTCTGTCTGCTTTTCTCGGTGCGGCTTTGGGGAGCGCTCCTGCCGGATAGCCTATGATGCAATGGCCAATGCCTTCCCATTCATCAGAAGACAGGCCAACCTGGTCCAATATCTTCTTTCCCAGAGGCGTATCCATTTCCTCTTTCGCCCGGTGAATCCAGCAGCTGCCAAGACCCAGGGAATAAGCGGCAAGCATCATGTTTCCCATGACCAGGCTGCCATCGTATTTTTCTTTTCCTTCTCCCGTTTTGCCTAATACGAGAATGACGACAGGCGCACCATAAAACGGGTCATTGCCAGCAGGCCAGCCGCCAATCTGATTGTTGAGTTCTGACAAATCGTGACGGAGTTCGTCGTTCGTAATCACAATAATTTTCGTATTCTGCCGCCCCATACTGCTGGCCGCATAGAGGCCGGCTTCGACGATTTCATGGATCAGCTCTTCAGGTACCGGTTTATCTTCATACGTACGGATGCTGCGCCGTTTTAACATGGCTTTTATGATTTCATTCATATCAATCACCCTTTCTTTTTTTACCTTTTTCCGTCACTTTTGACCTGTGTCGCAACGAGGAGCGTAAAGACGCCCGTACCGCCGATGATATTTCCCAGGCCCGTTGGCAGGAGAAAACGGAAGAAATAATCAAACATCGTGGAACCACCCATGAGTACATCATATGCCGCTTCGCACGACCCGACGACGACATGGGCGAAGTTTCCGATAGAAATGAAATAAGTAAACATAAAAATGATAAAAAAGGCAAAGCTCCGCGACATGGGCATCATCCAGACGATAGCTGCAATCAGCATGCCTGCCGGAATCCCCCGCATGATGTTATCTACCGGACCGGGGGCCATGATATGGTGGGACACGTTGTACAGGCACTGGGTAATTTCCGGTGTCGTGAAAATCGGGCTGGACATGAAAAGAGCCGCGATCGCAGTGCCGACAATATTGGAAAGGAAAACAATCCCCCAGAGCCGCAGGAGCAGGCGGAGATTCTTCCAGCAAGGATCACGGAAAACGGGGATGACCGTAGTAATCGTGTTCTCCGTAAAAAGCTGGAGCCGGCCTAAAATAACGATGAGGAAACCCGTCGTATATCCGACACCGGTGATGGCTTCTGCCCAGGAAGCGCTCCCAATATAGACATTGATAATGGAGCGGAAATAGAAAGAAAAAGAAATCATCAATCCCGCAGCCAGTGCCGATAAGACGAGGGGCCAGGCCTTGCGTTCCAGTTCCAATTCGCCGTCATGACGGATAATTTCAAAAATCAGATTCGGTGATAATTTTTCATATTCTTCCACAATGACGCGGGTCTTCTGCTCTTCTGACTGAGGGCAGGAAAAATCGCAATCGCAGGGATATTTCGTTGTCATACATCCTCCTGATAGATACTAAAATATTACTAATAACTGGGTTATTGTACCACATACAGCTTCATTTTGGAATAGAAATTATCCGGCTAAGAAAGCTTCTAATTGTTCAAACGACGAAAGAAAGGCGACTTGTCCGGCCCAATGATTATCAACAAACCCTTCTTCTGCCATATGCCGTATGAGTGATTTCATCGGCTGGTAATAGCCATTGAAATCGAGGAATGCAAATCGTCCCTGCAATAATCCCAATTTAATCTGGCTCATGACTTCACTGATTTCTTCCAGAGTTCCTATTCCTCCGGGAAATGCCAGGAACACATCGCCCAGTTCCATCATCTTTTCTTTGCGCGATGCCATATCGTTTGTCACAATGAGCTGGGTCAATCCTTCATGCTGCAATTCGTCGTCCATAAAAAACTGCGGTTCCACGCCAATGACGCGGCCGCCGTGCTCCAGAGCTCCATCGGCCAGCTTTCCCATGAGTCCGGTCCGGCTTCCCCCATAAATGAGCGTATGACCGTGACAGGCAATCCATGCTCCCAGTTCATAGGCATATGAACGATAGACTGCACTGTGTCCCGTCCTTGCTCCCAAATACACCGTAATATTCATGATATTCCCCCGGTTAATCGTCTTTAAGTGATGCATCAATGAAATGCAGATTTACTTCCTGTGTCCCTGCTCCGTATACGGTCGTAACCCACGCTCGCAGAAAACCTGGCACATCGCCTTCTCTGTCATCCCTGGCAGGGTATCCTGGTACCCCTTCCTGCCCCAGCGCAAACTGTACCAGAGACTGTACGAGGTCCTTTCGCGTCAATACGCAGGCATAAGAAGGCAACCCGGAAGGCACATCACCGTTTGTATCATACATACAGTGGATAGTGCCTTCCAGAGCCTTGCTGCCATCAAGTTGATTCCATTGCTCCTGATAATACCGTGCCATGGCAAAGCGCCGATTAACAGCCTTTTTATATGCTTCATACCGGGCACTGATTTTAGAAATCCGGTCCCGGTCCGCCGCCGACTGCATGCACATGCGGAACAGATTCCGTTTCTCTTCCTCCGTTACGACCAGAGGATGAACAGCAAACCGTGGGAAATCTCCCAACTCCTCCTTATCAACCTGTACCAATTGCTGCCAATGCTGCAGGATTGTTTTCTTTTCATCACGCGTACTCATGGACATCCCTCCCATTTATACAATCTGGAAATCTCTCTGTTTAATACCTTATTATATATTATAGCAAAAATCAGTTTGTCATTACAGACATTGCGAACCATCGTTAGTGTCTAGGAAATCCCGGTTATTCCCCATCAACCTCATAGAAGTCATGAATTTGTTACGACATATAGCATAGTTGAATATTCAACTATGCTGCCTGCGAACCGGCCCCTGCCAGTCAGAATCATGGGAATCTGGCGACAGGGGCTTTGGTTTATATTCAATATATGGTTGGAATGTTATGTGCCTATAGCTCTTTCAAATATTCGCGAAAAGACGGGCCCAGGTCTTGTCGTCTTAGGGCATATTCTACCGTTGCTTTTAGGTAGTCCAGTTTGTTAGCTGTGTCGTATCGCTTGCCTTTTATTGGGCAGGCGTATATAGTCTGTCGGTCCAGCATGAGGCGCAGGGCATCGTGCAAGTGGATTTCTCCATCGTCCCTGGGTTCTACCCGATTCAGGATTTCAAAGATATCCGGGGTGAAAACGTATCTTCCCAGGCAATTATAGTTTTGGCTACCTTTGGGTACTTTGTGCAGCTCTTGTATATTGTGAACGCGTATGAGTCCACTATCGGCACATTGGCTTCCTTCCAGGGCATCTACGGGCATCATTTGTTCTTCCGTCATTGGCTGACAGCCCATAATCGTTGTTCCTGTCTTTTCGTAGGCTTGCAATAGTTGCTGAAGTGCAGGATTCTGATTATTATACATCATATCATCGCCGAGAAGGACAGCAAAGGGATCATTGTCAATGAATGATTTAGCACAAAGAATGGCATCTCCCAAACCGCGGATATGTTTCTGATGGATATAATGAACGTTGATTGCCGAAATATCTTGTACCAGCTTCAACATCTGGGCTTTTCCTTTTTGATACAGGTCATACTCTAGTTCTACATTGGTGTCGAAATGGTCTTCAATAGCCCGTTTTCCATGACCGGTGATAATCAAAATTTCTTCGATGCCGCTTTGCAACGCTTCTTCTACAATGTATTGAATGACTGGCTTGTCTACGATAGGAATCATTTCTTTGGGAATAGATTTGGTGGCCGGTAGAAAACGGGTGCCAAATCCAGCTGCCGGGATGACGGCCTTGCGTATCGGTTTCATCATTATATCTCCTACTCTATTCTGCCATTACTTTCTTTACCATATCCATTGCACTGGCAATGACATCATCCATATCGTAATACTTATATTCAGCCAGACGACCGCCAAAGATGACATTTTTTTGTTCTGCTGCCAGAGCGGCATATTGACAGTATAATTTCTGGTTCCGTTCATTATTTACCGGATAGTATGCTTCTTCTCCGGGCTGCCAGTCAGCCGGATATTCCTTGGTTACATACGTGACAGGCTGTGTGCCAAATTCAAAATGCTTGTGTTCGATGCTGCGCGTGTACGGCGTTTCCCGGTCGGTGTAATTCATGACGGCTACGCCCTGGTGATTGACTTCTTCCAGCCGTTCCGTTTCAAAGCGGAGTCCCCGATATTCCAGTCGTCCTAATGTATAATCAAAGTATTCATCAATAGGTCCCGTATATACTACTGTTTTTGCCAAACCTTCATATTCCTGACGGACCTGATTATAATCGACGCCAGTACGCACTTCGATACCTTTGAGAAGCGCGTCAATCAAGACATTATAACCACCAATAGGAATGCCCTGATAGCGGTCATTGAAATAATTATTATCAAACGTATAGCGTACAGGCAGACGTTTGATAATGAAAGCAGGAAGTTCTGTACAGCTACGGCCCCACTGTTTTTCCGTATAGCCTTTGATCAGTTTCGTGTAGATATCCGTACCAATGAGGGAAATGGCCTGTTCTTCCAGATTCTTCGGTTCCGTAATCCCTGCTTCCTGACGCTGCTGGGCAATCTTGGCAGCAGCGTCTGCCGGTGTTACGACACCCCACATCTTGGAAAAGGTATTCATATTAAAGGGAAGATTGTACAATTCTCCCTTATAATTCGCAACAGGCGAATTGACATAATTATTGAATTCGACGAACTGATTCACATAATCCCAGACTTCTTTATTCGATGTATGAAAAATATGGGCACCATATTTATGAATATGGATACCTTCCTTTTCTTCACAATACACATTGCCGCCCACATGGTCACGGCGTTCCAGAACCAAACAATACTTACCAGCTTTCGTCATTTCATGAGCAAAGACAGAACCAAATAAACCGCTACCAACAATCAGATAATCGTATTTCATAAACAAACCCTCCATGCATAATTAAAATAATCGTCTTAATTTATTTTGCGTCTATGATATTCTTTTTTCACCAAATATAAATAAAGAATCAAACTAATACAACTTATGCTAATTCCTGGAATCAATCCAGGCAATGAGTACCTCATAGTGATTTTGTTCGTACCTTCTTGAAGTTTAATTCCCATCAGACAATCTGCAATAAGTATAGGTTTAACATTTTCTCCATTTACATAAATTTTCCACCCCTTATCAAATGGAATCGAAGTAAAAAGTGTTTGATTGTTTGTTGCATTAACATCCATCTCAACATAACCATTTCTAAATGCATGAATACGTGCTGGATTTGATTTTAATTTAGCAGTAACAGTTTCCAACGCATTTAGGTCTACATAATAAAATTGTACATTATTTTTAATTTTATTTATATCTTTTTTTAATTGAAAATCAACAGTATGATTTCTCATTCCATTCTTATGGGAAATATAAAAGACAGAAGGTGCTAACCAACGAGAATATCCTTGTTTAAATTTAGAATCAAGTGTTAAATTACCTTCTATATCTTCTTTTGTAGGTATGTTTCCATAAATCATAGTCGTTGGTAAATTATCTGTTTTTAATATGTATTTTATATGTTTTTCATTGATTTTCCTGCTTACAAATGGAATATTCTTATATATATGTACTTCATAACCAATTAAAGCCGAATACAGCTTATTTTGATATATAAAAGGATTTCCATCATAAATTAAATTTAGATTATTATTATTAACTACAAAGGCCATTGGTAAAGCATATTTATTATAATATGTATACTCCCGATTATATGAATTAATTTCAGGTACAATTTCCAAGCCATTGATAGGAATCGGGGATAGAATATATTTAACACCTAACAAAGTATCTGTTCCAATAACAGAATTTACCATAACACTTAAATTAACACTACCTTTACGATATCCCATTTTGTCCATAAAAGTAAGTTGAATATTGTCTGGGCTTGAAGTATAACTAGAAATCCCCTTGTATCCATAAGCAAGAGGCTCATTATAATTTGCTGTAATATTATTTGCACCAGTTAAAAATGGATGAACTTGGTTTACCCTATATAGTCCAGAATCCCTATGTTGAATATTTTTGATTTGTGTCTGGGCTTGTACCACATAATTATGATATTGGTTTACCCATGAATTATAATAGATGTGCATAATGTGTCCTGCATTAAATGTTAATTCACTGCAAACTATGATAAATAAAATAATGCCTCCATGACGTAACGAAACTTTCCATCCATGTCTTTTTTGATAATATAATATGCCAGTGATAATAATATAAATAAAAGCAGAAGCTATAACATATGGAAAAGATTGTAAGGGCCTGATAAATTCCAAAATCAGAAAAAAGCAAGGAATACATAACAAGATAAGCCATCTTTTTTTATGCAAATCTTCTATTTGATTAAATTGTGAAAAATAACGAGCTGCTAAAAAAATAATAGGAAAAATTGCTACAAAAGAATACCGATACCAATAACTATTGGCATTTTTTAGTAAAGAAAACAAAAAGAATAATGGTTTCCAGTAAAAGACAACAATAGGGAAAATAATCCATAGTAAAGCCCATATTTTCCTTCGTCTACTAATCCCTGGAAAAACGAAATAAGAGGCTGCGCCTATAAGAGAAAATGATCCTACAAATAAAGACACTTTTCCTTCTTGGCTAATAGTTCCCATCATTAACCCTTGAAGTAGTGCTTTTTTATCTCCAGAATAATGGAAATTTAAAAATTGCCAATCTATCCCTGCCCTTCCTGAAGCCATAGCTGAAAATGCAGGGATTAATACAACACTGCTTAATCCCATTGCTAATAAGACTGATAGAATAATTTTACATTCATACAGAATAAACGCTTGGGCTTTTAAGCCATTATCCATCCATTCATCAATATATTCCCAGGTAGCCCAGATAGTCGCAAACATGACTGCTATAAAACTCATATACCAATTGGACATAAAAGCTATGGCGGCTGTTATGATAAAAAACGTACAGCCTTTGTTTTTTTCTATTTTATATATACCTAGCAGGAGCAATGGCAATAAAAATATAGAGTCTAGCCACATTATATTTTTAGATTGTTCAAGATTATATTGCATTAAGCCAAAACTAATGGATAATAAAATGATTACTAATGAAGGTAGCCTTTTTTCAAATCTTTGATCCAGGTAAAAAGCCATTGTTCCACTGCATAATGATAATTTAATAATAACTAACAAATCATAAAAAGCATTTAGATTTTCTTGGTTAAAAAAGACTACTAATAAATTAAATGGAGACAATAAATAATAGGCAATAACAGCCCAAATATTACTCCCTAATCCTTTATTAAAAGAATATACAATATTTCCATCTCCCGACAGAATTTGTTTTAAATATGAAAAGTAATCGATATATTGTATACGAGCATCGGCATCCGACAACGCATTCGTTCCAAACGGTGCCATTTTTAAAATAATGTATAATACTGCAATAATAATGAAAGTAGTAATAAAAGCTACACAAGGATTATGCGTTTCCTCAGTAAGATAGCTCTTAATTCGTATCATGTCTCTGTATTCCTCTCTGCTCCACAACTCTTCTGCCATTGAAATCTTGAACTAAATACAAAGGTCTAAATTTACTTTCATTAAAAACTCGTCCTAAGTATTCTCCAATGACCCCTAGGAAAAAAAGCTGAACTCCTCCAATAAATAGGATAATAGAAATCAAAGATGGATACCCAGGAACATCACCCCCACAAATAAGTGTCCGCATGATAATGAACAACATATAAATAATGGCAATGAACGATAACATACACCCTACAAAAGAAGCCGCTCGCAGTGGTGCAATGGTAAAGCTGGTAATTCCTTCAATTGCAAGATTCAATAATTTCCAATAATTCCATTTTGTCTTGCCAGCTGCACGCGCATCACGATTAAAAAGAATCTCCTTCTTTTCAAAACCAATCCAACTAAATAATCCTTTAGTATACCGTTGCGATTCCCGCATCAATCGTAATGCATTAAGACATTGCTTATCGAGCAATCGGAAATCGCCAACATCGCGTTGCATAGGCACATTAGATAATTTTTGCAATATTGTATAAAATGCATGAGATGACCACTTTTTAAAAAAGGATTCTCCTGCCCGGCTCTGTCTTTTCGCACTGACATCTTGATACCCTTTTTCCCACCAAGAAATCATTTCCGGAATTAATTCTGGAGGATCTTGTAGATCAGCATCCATGATAATGGATGCATCTCCTGTTAAATAATCAATTCCCGCAATCATAGCAATCTCTTTACCGAAATTCCTCGATAAGTTGACATAAGAAACACGACTATCTTCTTTCCTCAACTCCCGCATTATATCCAATGTATGATCAGTACTGCCATCATTAACAAATATAAATTGAAAATCATATTGCGGGATATTAGTAATTACTTGAGATGTACGCTGGTAAAATTGGTTTAGTACTGCTTCTTCATTATAACAGGGAACTAGTATAGAAATTAATTGTTTGTTAGTATGTTCATATCCAGGTTTATTCATTAGTAGGACCCTTTCTATTTTTCAGTCTCTATCAAAAATATCTCTTGTATAAACTTTGTCTTGAACATCTCGTAATTCTTCATTCCATCGGTTAGCAATAATGACATCACTCTGTTGTTTGAATTCATGTAAATCACGAATGACACGGGAATGGAAAAACTGATTCTCTTTTAACGTCGGTTCATATACAATAACTTCGACACCCTTGGCTTTTACCCGTTTCATGACTCCCTGGATTGCGGAAGCCCGGAAGTTATCAGAATTACTTTTCATGGTAAGACGATATACACCAACGACCTTCGGATTTTTTTCTAAAATCATATCGGCAATATGATCTTTACGCGTTCGGTTTGCAGCAACAATAGCCGAAATAAGATTTTGTGGTACATCTTGGTAATTAGCTAACAACTGTTTTGTATCTTTCGGCAAACAATATCCCCCATAGCCAAAAGAAGGGTTATTGTAAAAGTCTCCAATCCGTGGATCTAAGCAAACACCCTCTATAATCTGATGAGCATTTAACTTTCTAATTTCAGCATAGGAATCCAGTTCATTAAAGTAAGCAACTCGTAAAGCCAAATACGTATTTGCAAAAAGTTTGATAGCTTCTGCTTCTGTTGCTCCCGTAAAGAGAATCGGAATATCCTTCTTCACAGCTCCTTCTGCTAATAAATCAGCAAAAACCTTTGCTCGTTCCGATTGTTCTCCTACAATGATTCGTGAAGGGTGCAAATTATCATATAAAGCTTTGCCTTCCCGCAAAAACTCTGGAGAAAAAATAATATTATTCGTATGGAATCGTTTCTTAACTTTTTCTGTGTACCCAACTGGCACCGTAGATTTAATCACCATAACAGCATGAGGCTCAATGGTACAAACTTCTTGAATAACAGCTTCTACAGAAGACGTATCAAAAAAATTCTTAGTCTCATCATAATTAGTAGGAGTCGATATGATAACATAATCTGCACCAGAAAAAGCATCTTTAGGATCTAAGGTAGCTCTAAAATTCAAATGTCGATCAGATAAAAACCGAGTGATTTCCTGGTCGACAATAGGAGATTCTCCCCTATTCAACATTTCTACTTTTTCTGGCACAATATCCAGTGCTACCACTTCATTATGCTGACTAAGCAGCATTCCATTAGCCAAACCAACATAGCCTGTACCTGCAATTGCAATTTTCATGATGTTCATTCCTTTTCTATTGATTCTTTTGATTCTTTCGGAAATCACCAGTTCCCATATCGATGCCAAAATGCTCGATGGTTCGTTTTATCGTATATAGCAAGCCATGATCCTGCAGACATTTCCAGCCTCCCTGGAACTTATTTGAAGAAGGTTGAGAATTTTCTTGCTTAGCACGGCCTGTCTGCAGAGATACATCGGCATCATTTAATTCTTGGACCAATGTATAGTTCCTTTCTCTGACGTTTTTCACACAATTAGTCGTAAAAAATCTGTCATCATACCCAGCTGCTAGTTGAGAAGCACAATTCCGGATTTTCTCTTTCAATTCAACAGGCGCTGATCGATAGGCAATACGCAGCTGGACAGAATAGCGGTGAGTTAAAAGAGATGCCCACTGTTCTGCCATATGGTATTTCACCATATGGTGATAAAGGCTGTCAAAAAGATACAAATAATCAATCGTATGGCAGAACGTACCCTGGGTCAGCTGATCCATCACTGAATGTGACCGTTGGATATAATGATAAAGATACCGATCCAAATAAAATCCCTTCCGGCAATGGACGAAATACATGAGGGTGAAATCATTGTCTTCAAAGTACCGGCCTTCCGTAAACCGTATGCCGAACTGGTCTAAAATTGATTTCTTCCACAGCTTATTCCATACGGTGACCGTAGAACGTTTGACAATATCATTGGTGATTGCTTTTTCACCAGTCAGTTGGATCTTATGGTACTTCTTTGCCTGGATGACACCTAAATGATCAGAAGGCAGGCCTTCTGCAATGATTTCCGCTCCCCAACATACAATATCCACTTCTCCCTTCATATGGGAAAGGGCAGTTTCTACGGTATCTGGTTCAATCCAATCATCTGAATCCACGAATAAAAGATAGTGTCCTTGGGCCATACCAAGGCCTAAGTTCCGAGCTGAAGAAATTCCCCCATTCTTTTTATGGATTACTTTAATCCGGGAATCCGCTTTTGCCCATTTTTCGAGGATTGCAGGAGAATGATCCGTAGAACCATCATCAATACATAAAATCTCAATTTCTGGAACTGTCTGTCCAACGACAGATTGCAGGCATCGATCCAGATAGTGTTCCACATTATACACAGGGATGATAATAGATACTTTGTCCATTTTCCTCCACATCACCGTATGAATGCATCTCTCAAATTCCGTGGCAGCCAAGTTAATTTTCTACCCAACCGAAACGAAAGAGATTGCTGTATAGCTGTAAAATCAGCCTTTAACATCTCCTGATGCTTTTCTAATGATTCAAGCTTCTTTTGCAGCCTCTGCTTATCCTCAGCTACCTTTTGGTATTGTTTGGCAAGGATTTCCTTTTTCTCGTTTAGGACTTTCAATTCACTTGCTTTTTTAATCATTTCAGTCCTATTTTTGACTGCCTGTTCGTTGTACCAGCAAAGATACAACATAGCTGCTCTTTCTTCTTCTGGTAAAGTTTGTATCTTCTCTTTCTCTGCTTCTGAAATATTACTATAGATTCCCTCCATATTTTTTAAGAGAGTCTGGCAGAAAATCTGAAGAGCAGAGCGGGTATCTCCTGAAATAGCGGGATAAAAAAAATACCTTTCCAGAGCCATGGCACAACGAAAGTATCCATAGGCATTAATAAAAGACTGGGGTCTTGTCATTATAGAATCTGAACGGACCCGGCGGATGTACAGAGCCTCATTTTCATGACATACCCGTCGGGCATGGAGCATGACTTCTGCCGTGAAGGCATTGTCTTCCTGGACAATGCCCGGTATAAATTTCACACCGCTTTGCAGCAGAAAGTCTCGACGGATCATTTGGAGGTTCCCATTGGGGCGGAATCCCCCGTCTTTGATCCATTCGGTAAAAAGCTGGCTGCCTGTCAGGACATCCTGATAATGATTTTCCCGGTGATAATACGTTTTATAGCTGCTTTTTTCCTTTTCCAACTGCGCTGATTCAAAAATAGCACGGGCATCATAAAAAAAAACATCCAATTGTTTTTCTTCCATTTGCTGAACAGCATACTCCAATGCCTCCGGTTCCAGCATATCATCACTGTCAAGAAATTGAATGTATTTTCCAGCAGCTGCGCCTATGCCTTCATTTCTGGCTACACTAACTCCCTGATTTTTTTGTGAAACAACTTGGATTCTGGAATCTTTTTCGGCATACGATTTTAGGATTTGCAAGCTCCCGTCCGTTGATCCATCATTAACACAGATGATCTCTATTCCTTGAACGGATTGTCGGCGTACACTGTCCAAACAATCTATAATGAATTTATCCGTATTGTAAACTGGAATAATAATTGAAACTTCAGCTCCCATATTTTATCTTCTAAAGTCCCCCGTCCCCATATCAATTCCAAGATGTTCAATAGTACGGCTTAAAGTATACTTTAAACCATGATCAATGAGACATCTAATACCACCACGGATTTTACGTGGCCCCCAAGTGAAACATCTGCCTATACGAAAAGAAACTGAATTTTGTATAGCATCTAAGTCAAAACGTAAATTTTCTGTTTGTTTAGATAATTCGACTTGATTTTTATAACGATTTATGATGTACTCCTCATATCCAAGTCGCAAGAAAACCTGTTCTGTATCCGGCAACGCCAGACTGATTTTTCTTTCTTTCCATGGGAGTGTTCTATAAATATTACGTCCATTAAAGTAAACGTTTTGAATGATTTCATATATATATGGTGTATATATGAAATCATTTCTTTTTTTTATAAAATTCATCATTTCCCAAAAACATGTATAATACCCATATGCATTATCCCAGGTTACGCCCTTAGTCATGGTCGAATTATTTCTAATTCTTCTTCTATAATACGATTTATGGGTGTATCCTACTCGTTTTGCTTTTAACATACTAATAAATGTGAATGCATTGTCTTCATGAATGATTCCCTCAGGAAAATGAAGTGTTTCCTTTTTGTAGAAAGCACGCCGTAAAACCTGTAAACAAGGAGAAACGCGATATTCACCATAACTTTGCATTAAACTCATTAATTCTATTCCAGTAAATATGCCATTGTAATTATGCTGTCGTTTATAATAATTATCATACTGATTTAATTGTATTTCATCATCATCTTGAAAGGAGTCTGCATCAAAATAAACAATATCCAGAGAATCATCATCCATTCGGGAAACTAATTCTGATAAGGCATGTGCGGAAAGAATATCATCACTATCCATAAAATAGATGTATTGTCCTTGTGCCACACTGACACCACGGTTCCGAGCTGTTCCTTGACCACAATTTTCTTGTGCATATACGGAAATTCTATGGTCCAATTCAGCATAATGACACAGTATTTCTAACGAATTATCTGTAGAACCATCGTCTATACAAATAATCTCTATATTCAACAATGATTGACTCATTATACTTTCAACACATTGCTTAATATAACTATCGGTATTAAACACAGGAATAATAACAGATACTATAGGAGAATAAACATCATTCGGAACAATGCACTTGAAATGACTATCTGCCAATTGATCTTGTTTTTTATAAAACAAGATCAATTTTTTCATAATGTCAATCTTATCACGAGCATCGATTGTATTGTGCTTACCATTTACGGCATGATATGCTCTGTAATCTTGGATAAGACAATCCAACTCTTCTAATTGAACTTGATTAAAATACTTTTTTCTCAAAAATCCATTATCTATATCTTGAGAAAATTCCTTTGCCATATGTTTCAAAAATTCTATTTTTTCCGGCATGGAAAGACGTTTGTAATTCCAAAGATATGCACCATATTTTAAACGGCAACGAATACCTTCTGCCCGTTTCTTTATTTGTGGCCGTTGGGTTTGTAGAAATCGTTCTTCCTCGTTATATTCATCTACAACACAATATACTTTCCCTCTGGAATTACTGGAAGATGCTTCATTATCGCGACGATAATGAAGCAGACATTTATCAATAAACCGAACTCGATCCGCACAGCACCAGACTTTAAAAGTAAATGCGGTATCTTGATATGAAGCTCCTGGAGTTTCAGTAAATAAAATATTTTTTTTCCGAATAAATGATGCTTTATACAGTCCTGTCCAGATAGAAGGAGACATGTTAAAAAATTGGGGAGATTCAATGAATTTACTAAATATTGGGCAGAAAACAGTTTGTGGAGCATTTACAGGAATATGGACAGGAATGTCTTTGCCACTGCCATCAAAATCCGTATAATGATTAAAGAACCCTGATTTGGCCAAATCCAAATTTTCTAATCTAGCGGCAGTGTATAGTGTTTCAAACATAGTAGGCTCTGCATAATCATCTGATTCAACAATACCAATATACTCTCCTCGGGCCGAATTAAAACCTAAGTTCATTTGAAATCCATAACTTTTTTTATTGGAATGGATGATCTTTATTCGATTGTCAACAGCTGCATATCCTTGTAATAGTTCTAGTGAACCATCAGTTGATCCGGCATCAACACAAATTATTTCAATTTCTGCCAGAGTTTGTTCGATTACACTTTCCAAACACTCCGGTAAGTACATCAACGAATTCAAGCACGGAATGACAATAGATACTTTGGGAGACTTCATTGTTTTATATTTTTCGTTTTTCTTCCATGTTTCTTCTAACAGTTCTTTTTGCTGATACTGTTGCTCATTGTAAAACTTATCTTTGTGTAAGGAATTAATTCCAAAATCATCAAACCATTCCCTGCAAAGCTTCTGGCGAAGTAAATACCGGGCTGGACTATGAAGAGTGTTGTAATGCCAAAGTGAAAACGCAAGACAATAGTTTACATAATCCTGTTCAAAACGTTCAAAAATATTTCGGGCGCACATAAAATCACGTACTTTACGCAATGCTTTGTAGAAACAATCCCATGATTTTGTGCGAGTATTTTCCAAAGAGTTACCTTCATGAATTCGATGATGTACCAAAATATTATCAATATATCCTATACGTTCAGCGACTAACACTGTTGAAACACAAAAGAACAAGTCATTGGTGGTGCGCAATGACTGAAATTCAATGCCAACATCATCCAAAAATGACTTCTTATATAATTTATCCCATGGCCACCAAACGAATACATTAAAAAAATCACGCTGGATATCTTTAGCAGAGAATACTTTTTTATCAGGCAATAACTCTTTTCTGATTGTCCAAGGAGTCTCTTTAATAGAACCAGACTGATTATCAAACTGATTTGATCTGCATACAGTTACATCCAGCTGGTTTACTAATGCAGCAGAATACATTTTCTCAAGCATATCTTTTTCAAAAACATCATCACTATCCAAAAAAATGATATACTCGCCCTTTGCTTTCTTCATGCCATTATTTCTGGCTACACCAGCAAATTGATTCGTTTGCCGAAGCACCTTTATTCTGGAATCTTTTTTGGCATAATCATATAGAATTTTTAATGAATCGTCAGTGCTACCATCATCTATACATATGATTTCAATGTCTGATAATGTCTGTTCTGTAATACTATCCAGATTTTCTTTCAAATATTTTGCAGTATTATATACAGGAACGACAATAGATATTTTACACATAAAAGTATCTCCTCCTAAAGGGCATTTATTATTTTCTATCAATTTTTTCTAAATAATTCCGGCTTTTTCTTTTTAATAATGGCTATTGCAGCTTGTAATGCAGCATCAGAATCACCTTCGTTTAATAAATCTTCTAATCGCTGCGCTTCTGTACGATTTGCTAAAGCGAGTTCTCGCTTCTTTCGGATATAGAAATTTTCTGCCAGAAGTTGAATTTCATCTATTGTATGAGGTGCTTTCTTGGTGATTAAAAATTCCTCATAAGCATCACAATATGTTTCCACTTGGTCAGAAAAGCCAATCTGATTTCCATGATCCAGCCAAAGTATCTTGTTACACATACTTCTGACTTGTGGAACAGAATGAGAAACTAAAATGCCGGTAACACCACTTTTTAGAATTTTCTGCATCCTATCTCCACTTTTGCGGGCAAAAGCTCCATCCCCTACACTCAATACTTCATCCAAAATCAGGATATCCGGATGAACCAGGCAAGCTATGGAAAAAGCTAACCGACTCTTCATACCACTAGACAATTGTTTAAACGGCCGGTCTTGGAAATCCTGTAGTTCCGCAAAATCTATGATTTCCTCGTATTTATCATTCATGAACTTTCGCGTATAGCCCAGCATAGCACCACGGAGATAGGTATTTTCTCGAACGGTCAATTCAGGATCAAAGCCACTAGCCAATTCTAAAAGGGCTGCAATGGTCCCATGGATTTCCATATGACCTTCTGTGGGAACCATGATTCCTGAAACGGCTTTCAACAAGGTGGATTTACCAGCACCATTGGTTCCTATGATACCGAGCATATCTCCCCGTTCCAAAGAAAAGTTTATATTGCGGTCGGCCCAAAACTGAGTTACATGATACTTTCCTTTTAATCTGCGCATGACGTACTCTTTGAGTCCAATATCCTTGAAGTCACCTGTCAGATAGAGGATAGACACACCTACGGCTTTGATAATACTCACTACGATTGCTCCTCTCCAAGTCAGGTTCAAATATAATATAAAAATTTATGGTTATACTTTTTATAGATAAAACCACCTATAATTAGGGCAAGCAAAGCATAAAATGCACATAATGCGTGATATTCTAAGCTAGGAATCTGGCTATCAATAACAATGTCCCTAAAATATTTAATATAAACATAAATCGGATTTCCTAAAAAAAGAGGCTGATACGGTGCAGGCAAAATATCAACACTATAAAAAATAGCCGACGCATACATCATCAACATCGTTAAAATGCTATATAAATAGCCAATATCTCTAAAAAAAACGAAAAGTGCTGATAAAATTAGTCCCATGCCAATATTAAAAATAATTAAACAGCCAATCGGATATAACAAGCATAAAAATTTTACTGTAAATGGCAAACCTTCTGCAAAAACGAATGCAAAAAAAATAATAAGTGTTAAACCGAAATTAATTAAAGATGATACATTCTTTGACAATAAAAAAATATATTTAGGCACATTCACTTTACTAAAAATTCCGGCATTTGCCATAAGGGAATTCATGCCACCATTTGTAGATTCGCTAAAGTAAGAGAAAAGGAGATTTCCGCAAAATAGATAAATCGTATAATGTGGGATACGTTGGCCAAAAAAATTAGAAAAAATGATATTCAAAACTAGTAACGTAATTAATGGTGATAAAATACTCCATGCCATTCCTAAAGAAGTACGCTTGTATTTTTGCTTAAAATCTCGTTTGACTAGCTCTTCAAATAGAAATTGATTCTTCTTTAATCTTAATATAATATTTTCTATCATGCTATTCCTCTATAATATATTTTAATATTTTATATTTTCAAATACTTTATCCAAAACGATTCACTTGTCATATCATAAAAAGTTGATTTATATTCTTTTTCCAATCGATTATAGTCAGCATTCAGTCGAAGGCTCACTTTGAGCCAACGAAGGAATAATCGAAATGCCTTTTTTCTTCGTATAGAGAGCACAATAGCACTCTCAAAATTAGAATCGCAAGCAATGACATTTTTTTTCAAAAAGTACATTTTACTATTATTTCCATACCCATATTCAGCAAATCCATTTGAATGGAAAAAAAATGAAGGAACCAGGTGTCCGTTCAAAGTTGCAAAACGAATCAATTTAGTGAGATGACTTTCTTTCGATTTATTCAAATCAACACAATACCGTTCATACAACATATCTATATCTGTTATTTCACCAATCGCTTTCATCTTGACTTGCTTAATGCTGTGTTTTTTTAAATCCTTGACAGTATCTACTGATTTAAAGAAGCCAGGCCCTTTGAGGAAACTTTCTACTCCGTCCAATAACAGTTCCGCTCCACTGTAATCATAACGAAAAATATCATGAGCAAAACGGCGTAAAAGGAATTTTAATGCCATTTTTTTATTGCCGGTGTGATGGATACAGTTGACCACAAGGTTATTACGAAACATAAAATAATTTTCCATCAAAGTAGAGTATTTTTTATCAAAAGCTTCATGCCACACGGCAATCCCATTTAGAGAAATACCTTGATGAATATTTCTGATAGAATATTCTATATCATCCATGCGAATGAAAAACGGATATGGTAGATTTTCCAATGTGGCTACGCTTTTGGGAATACAGCAATACCACCAAGCACAATAGGCATTTGTAATCGGCTCTTTTTTTTCATTAAATAGAACATTTTTATACTTATTCAAATCTAAGTTTTGTTTCAATCCAATCAAATGATTCCCCTTGAATCCAGCCAGATTTTCATGTTGTATATTCTTTTGATCCAACCGTAGCATAGCGCCACCAAGGAATTCATTTTTATAGTCATCTTTTAGCAAGGTTAAAAAATTATAAGTTTTTTCAAAAGCCTCTACTTGGACTAATACATCATCGTCCATAAATAAAATATGCGTCGAAGTATCATCATGCAATGATTCAATCATGCCACGACAAAAACCGCCAGATCCGCCAACATTGAGATTAGGAAATATCTGTACTATTCCTGGGATTTCCATTTTTTCAACGGGCAGTGTTTGTCCATTGTCCACAACTTTAATCTTGAAGTGACTGGAGCCGTTATAATTCTCAGATTTGATAAAATGATTTACAATCAAATTGATATTGCGTGCAACATATTTTTCACGCTTGAACGTGCACATGACTAAATCAATATCTACTGGATTTAATTCTTCTTCACCAATTTCGGTGGAATAATAGCTATTATATAAAACTCCAGGCCGATTAATTGCCTGTATTGTAAAGTAAATGGAATCGTTTTTAGAAATATCTACTGGAAATTGATAGTCCCTTTTTTGTTCAGTTTGGACTGTAAATCTGCCAATACATTCATGAATGGCTTTTTCATGAAACCAAGAAGCAGAATATAATTCAACGATAAATGTTCCTTGAAGAGAAAGAGTCAATGTTAAATTAGATAATTTGGTATATTCCAGCCACTTATTTAAAGAAAAAGAATTAAAATACGTAGAGAAATCACAACTAGCATATTTATCCAAATTCAAACTATCATTTTCTTGCACAACATGCCCATGTTTGCGGAAATACATCTGTTCTTCATCACAAACTTTACGATTAGAAAAAATGATATTCTGTACAATATAATTCATAAACGCTCCTTTATTACAAATGCAAGTAGTTCTCCCAAAACTGTTGAGTCTTTAAATTTTTGCAACGAAATTCTATGTATTGCTTATGTATAAGTCGATACTGCCAAAAAATTTGGGAAATAAGGATTAAATTTTTTATGAACGTCCAACAAATATTTTCATCAATATGGTATTGTTGTATTTGCTTTAATTTTTGATCTGCATCTATAGAAGTAATGTGTTCATATCCACTTTGGTAGTCTTGTAAAGCAACAGCGAACATCTGCACTCCTAGTTTATTTCGGCGCAATATATGTTTTCCGAGTCGGCCTAATGCCGTACCCAAAAAACTCCATCGCCCACAATGAAATGCATAATGATTTAATATAAGCATGTTCCGATCATTGAAGTAATTAACAACTGCATTTTCCTTTTTATTAAAAGTTTCATGCCATACTCCGATACCATTCATTGTTATAATATCCTGACGATTGCGAATGCCGTATTCCATATCATCACTTTTAATGAAAGCAGGCAAAGGATACCCATTTTTCTTAACAACAGCTATAGGGATACAGCAGAACCACCATGCAGCATATTTATTGATAACTTCAGGTATTGTATCATTCTGAAGTAAATACGCCATTCTTGTTAAATCAAATTTTTTTCCTAAAGCATGTAACCGTATTTTCCCCCAATAGGCTGTATTTTCATATTGGATAGTCGGCTCATCCATACTTATCATGGATCCGGCAATCATTTGCTGTGCATATTGATTTTTAATATGTTGGCATAAAGCATATACCCGTTCCAGGGACGATGTTTCAATAAGAATGTCATCATCCATCATCAGGACATAATTATTTGTACCCTGGTTCACTTGTTCAATCAAACCACGGGTAAATCCACCGGAACCACCATAATTACGATTGTGGATGACTTGCAATTGTTCATTGCATATCTCTGGTAATGTCTGTCCATTATCAATAACCATGACGTGGAAATGTGGGTTCTCTTGCATCAGACGCTGGAGAATTGTTAGGTTTCGTTTGACATATTCTTCTCTTTTAAACGTACAGATAATGATTCCTATATCTACATTTTGCGTATCTTCAAACTCTCCCCAATATGCACCATTCCAAACTTTTACGTCATCTTCTAATGCCTGAATCGCAAAGATAAGAAAATTACCGCTACAGTCAGAAAGAGAAATGATTTTCTCTAAATCATTCTGACACGTATCGGTAAAAAGAATCGTTTTATCAATTGGAGAGACATTGTATACTATCACCTTATATTTTCCAGATATACGTAATTGCAATTTTATCGATTGAATCGATGTGTAGGTTTTCCATTTCTTGACAGAAAACAGATTGAAATATGTGGAAAAATCTATAAACTGCCCTTTCTGTAAACAGATGTATTCAGGGTGTATGTCTACTGAATCGCCTTTTATGTATAATTCTTTTCTTGCCATGTCCATCGGCAATTTTATAGAATATAGTTTCTCAAACATGTATCTGTATCGCCCCAAAATTAAAGGAATAATGAATATATCTTCATCATTTTATCACATTCAATATTATTTGTCAGTATATAAAATATTAACATAGTGTTCTTAAATTAAGACTATAGTGCAGAATAGAAACGTGCTTATCTTCCAAATAACTTCCGCTTTAAAAACAAGCCGCCTTTTTTTATCCAGTTTTGCTTTTCTATGAATGAGACGTTTTGTTCTGCATAATTTATTTTATTATATTCCATCCATACGTCAAGTAACCGTTCTGCTACAAATCCATAGACCCGTGAATCGTAGGAATCCCAACTGCTGATATTTAATCTTTTTTCGAGTTCGAAAAGAATCGAAAAAAGCCATTCCATATAGGATTGGAAGTAATCGTTGCGCATGACGAACATGTTAAACATATGAGCCCATGTACGATTCATTACTTTTTCAAAAGCTGGCAAATATTTCGGATATGCTTCTTTAATGATTTGTTCAGTTATATCCAGGCCTTCTGAATGATGGGCATGGTTATAATGGGAACGGTTGGTTTCAATATAATAGTTCCGTTTATCTGGTACGACGACGGGGTGTTGGGCTAATAATGCAGTCCATTCAGTTTCAGTAAGAATCTGCTTCTTTTTACTCTCAATGGAGTGCACTTCTTTACGGGTAAAATAACGACGATAATGGACAAGTCCAAAATAATCAGCGTTCAGATTTTTCCAAGCCCAGTAAAGACCAGTGAGTTCACAGAAATTAGGATTTTTAATACTGATATTCTCGCCCGTATTATCCGGTGTATAGCCTATGTCCTTTTTTCCTTCTGCTCCTACATGGACTGGAAGATACACCGGATCTGATGGCATCCAGTATGGTTTATGTGCAGCTATAATGATTTTAATTGACAATGTGTCTTATCCTTTCAATGGTAGATTATGGGGTTGTAAATGGACTCATGATATGGACTCTGTTCGCGAGAAAGAACCCTTCCGCCCTAACGGGCACCTTCCCTTCGCAGGGACGGCTTCTAACGATGCAAGACGACTTCATCATTTATGCATCGCGATGCTTCTTCAAATGCGATGCTCTGACTAAGTTGGCCTATTGCTCCAGTTTCATCTCTGCTGTCCGTTTTGGCAACCAGCCTGCATCTTCCTTTGGTCGATACCTGCTGGGCCAAAAAGGCCCCTCACGGTGACGACATTTAGCAGGGCGAATCCCGATTTAATATGCACCCTTGTGCTTTAGTACGACTCCTATGGTACGCCAGATGAGTACGATGTCGAACCAGACATTCCAGTTGCGGACGTACCAGGTGTCCATCTGGACCCGTTCGTCGTAGGTAGTGTCACTGCGGCCGCTGGTCTGCCACATGCCGGTGACGCCGGGGCGGACCATATAGAAGTCTTCGATGTATTTACCGTATTTAGGAACTTCGGCCTGTATGATGGGGCGTGGGCCGACGAGGCTCATTTCTCCTTTTAGGACGTTGAATAATTGGGGCAGTTCGTCCAGGCTGGTTTTGCGCAGGAATGCACCGCTGCGGGTAATCCGCGGGTCATCTTTGAGTTTGAATTCTTTCTCCCATTCTTTACGGGCTTCCGGGTCCTTGGCCAGAAGTTCTTTGAGCCTGATATCGGCATCGACGCACATGCTGCGGAATTTATAGCAGTTGAATTCTTTTCCATGACGGCCGACGCGGCGGTGCTTGAATATGACAGGGCCAGGCGAGTTTTTGTATATCCACAGGGAAATAGCCAGGAATACGGGACTCAGACAGATAATGCCGATGCAGGTACAGACTATATCGAACAAGCGCTTGATGATACGGTTGTATCGCCGGCCCATGTTATTACGAATTTGAAAAGCTACGATATGTCCATCAATGAGGGTTTCCATATCGAGGGTGGCCAGTGGCATGGTGCCCATATCAGGAATAAAGGCGATATTTTTTACTTTGGGCTGCAACCGGTATATGATATCCTGTACTTTATCATTGCTGAGCCCCGGCGCGATGACCAGGACGTGCTGGACGCCTGTCTGGTCGATGACGGCTTCGGCATCGGCAAAGGTCCCCAGATGTGGCATGAGTCTGGCGACTTCCGGTTCTGGTTTATGATCTTCCAGGAAACCGATGAAATCATAGGCAAGACCGGAATCGTCCTTGAAATATTTCAGCACAATAGCAGCCGTCTTTCCTGCCCCCATGATGAGGACCGGAAGCTGCAGCATATGGAGACGGTTCAATAGTTTGCGGCTGACAAAGCGGAATAATACAAGAAAGAAGAAGGCAAATATCCAGATAAATCCGATGAATAACCTCGATGTATGAGATGCCGTTTCCAGGACATACATGAGAAATATCATCATCACGACGGCATACAGATTGGCTTTGAAAATACGGGAAATGATGCGCCAGAACTGCATGCGTCGTGTATACAGAGACTGGACCTGCATAAAAAGGATAAAAATAGCTGGCCCAATTACGTGAAAACTGAGCCAGGAAATATGCAGGGCCGAATTGGTAATGAGCGCATTACGCAGGAAAAAAGACAGCTGTTCTGCCAGCAGGACAGCTAGATAATCGATTACGATCCACAACAGAGGCAGCACGATAGTGCTGTATTTATTTTTTATAGAAATGGATGTTTTCATGACGTCACTATGTCCGTTCATTCCCAAAATCCTCCTAGTTTGTAGCTTGTTTCATTTTAACATACCCGTCATAGTTTGTCAGCACGAGGAAACAATATGTTTTTTTGAATAGTTATGGTACCATCAGACCTGCTCTAGTACTTCGTAAACACAGAAAAGTCCGCAAGGCGATATACAATGCACTGTGCGGACTTATAGTTATTTCATGATCAGGATCGGTACGTGGCTGCGCAGGAGGACGTAGTTGCTGACGCTGCCAAGAAGTATTTTTTTCAGGCCTGACAGGCCCCGGTTGCCAATGATGATGAGGTCCACCGGGTGTTCTTCACTGTATGTTACGATGTTTTGTGCCGGGTCTCCTATCTGGACGACGGCTTCGGCATGGATAGTATCGGGAATGAGAGGCATAAGTTTCAAAAGCAGTTTGTATCCTTTTTCTTTCAGTTCTCCCGGTATATATCCGCCAGTGCTGACTTGTTCAAAAGAATTGATTTCTTTATTCATATCTACTACGGTCAGCAGTGTCAGGCTGCTGCTGCATTTTTGTGCCAGATAGACGGCTTTTTCCAGAGCCCGCCTCGATGGTTCGGATCCATCGACCGGTACCAGTATATGCTGTAATTCTTCGTTCATAACAATTCCTCCTTCTGATGTGCCAATTTCTTCTGTTTCGTTCCGTAAAAGACCAGGCAGAAGACGATGAGGATGCAGGCGAAATAAATCAGGAATCCTCCAAATTCCGGGGCAATATCCCAGAATCCGGCACCGCGGATTGTAATGTCTCTCGTAAATTCATACTCCCAGGTCAGGGGAAAGAAATGAGCAAAGTAGCGTACCCACAGACTTTGTTGCATAATCGGGCTGGTGGCACCGCCAAGAATAAATCCCATAGGTATAAAGAGTATCATGCGGCTGGCAGCTACGCCGGGATTGGCGGCATTCCATCCAAAGAGCAGACTCATCATTCCGACGGCCGGGATATAGAAGCACTGGGTCAGGAAAAACAGGAGCAGGCTGCCTGTGAAAGCCATGTCATTCAGGAAATGAAGGATGACCATGCCGACGGTAAGGGCCGTCATGAGGCAGATACAATACGGGATGAGACGGACGAGTATGGCAAACGGCGTTCCCTCCTGCTGTGTACGGGCTAGTTCCCCGGTCATGCGCAGCCTGGGTATCATACCGATGGTAGCAAAGGTAAAAAACATGGAAGAAAAGAAAAAGAGGAATCCCTGGACTTCCCCATTGTTGGCTGCGGAACCCTGTGGATTGAACAGGAGCCGGTCTCGCAGGGTAATGCCCCGTTCTGCCCGGGATGTTGTGGGAGCCGCCAGTTTTTCATTTTCTACCGCTACGATAGCATTGAGACCTTCTATGATATCTGCGTTCTGGGCAATGCTCGTATTGTCATAAAATACACCAATGGTTCCGGCAGCATCACTGTAGCGGTTCTTTTCCAGATCTTTTGGGAAATAGACGACGGCAGCAAACCGGTCCCGATAAAAAAGCGATTTCGGATTGACTGCTGTATGAAGGACCGTATCGATGCGGATATACGGGGAGGCATCCATCTCGTCGATGACCTGATGGCTGTATTTGGAGTTATCCAGATCGATGACGGCGACCGGGGCATCCTGTATATAGTTATTCCCCAGGAGCACTGTAAATAATACGGCGCAGACCACCGCTACGATCATCGCCACTTTTTCATAAGGCATGCCCATACCGGAAAATAGAAAAGCCAGCTCACGTTTCAGAGAGTTCATGATCGGTCACCTCGATTGTCTGACCCGGCAGGACTTTTTCTTCCGGATTGGTGTAGACGCGGATTTGGAAAGCCGTAAGGTCAGCCTGCCCTTTTTCTCTCGTACCCTTCAGGTCGGCAAAGCCCGGTGCCTGCGTGATAAACCGTATCGTACCACCTACGCGATGGCCATCCGTTATGGCCGTACCGGACAGATTCTGCCCTTCGTGAAGGCGGACAGCCTGTTTTTCACTGACATAGATATCATAATATTTCCGTTTGCTTTCCAGGAGGATGACCGGCGTGTCAGCCTGAATCATTTCTCCTTTCTTGGCCAGCAGTTTCAGTATTTTACCATCTTCCGGCGCTCTCAGAATCAGGCGGTCTTTTTGTACTTCCAGCTGCTGCAGTTGTACACGGAGCTGGTTGCGCTGCTGGACCAGGGATTCTCTGTCATGTCCCTTGTTGGCTACAGTCTGGCGCTGTTCTTCAATTTGTGGCAGTACCATGGTGTTCGTATTACCCGTATCCATGGCTCCACCCAGTAATTTAGCCAGGCCTTCCTGCTGCTGGTTCATAGCGGCCTGGGCTACAGAAAGAGCCGCTTCTGAGTCGTCCATATCGGATTTTGCGATGGCTCCCTGACTGTACAGGGCCATTTTACGGTCGTAATCCCTCTGGGCATTGACCAGTGTGGCAGCGGCCGAATCGATAGCTGCACGCTGCTGATCTATCTGGCGCCGGCTTTCCTGTTCTGTCGTATTGGTCTGGGCAAAGCCAATCTGTATAGAACCTTCCATCGATTGTATCTGTGCATCGAGCTGGGCAATCTGGGCCTGGGTTTTAGCAATATCGAGGTCTACATCGGTACTGTCCAGTTCCATCAGGATGTCGCCGGCTTTTACTTCCTGCGATTCCTGCACGGCTTCCCGGATCAGTTTGCCACTGACTGATTGAAAGGATACTTTTACCTGCTCTGCCGTGACGATACCATCTTTTTTAATAATGCCCTGCGCGACGGCATCATTTCCCTTATACAGCAGCAGAATTCCACCGGCAATGAGGACGATGATAAAGAATATCCCCATATGCATCGCTTTTCTGCGCCATATCATATTTTGTCCGTCCATACTAAACAGTCCTTCCATCTATATATTTAGCTAGCTAACTAATTATATCTAATATCACACAGGGACTGTCAGTCAGACTTATCCTGTCAGTTTCTTCAGCAGTCCGATGAGTTCATTTTGTTCCTGTTCCGTGAGTCGTCCCATGAGTTTCGTAATGCGCAGATAATGACCGGGCAGTACTTTTTCCGTATAGGCCTTCCCGGCCGGTGTCAGCAACAGTTTCTTTGCCCGCCGGTCTTCCTGGCTCGACCGGGCTTCTACTAATCCATCCCGTACTAGTCGCTGTGACATGACGCTGATTGTCGCTTTGGTCACTCCTGTCTTTTCTGCCAGGTAACTCGGTGCAATGCCTTCCGGATGCTGGTGCAGGACGATGAGGACCCGCAGTTTACCTTCGCTGAGTTGATATTTTTTTTCCAGGACGTCATTGATATCACAACGTATTTCTTCGGCAGCCTGCATGATGCGCAACATGGCCAGTACTGCCGGAGGATTGATTTCCGGAATCAGGCTGGCATGTTGTTCCAGTTCTTCCCGTGTCGGAAACGCTTCAATTTTCATCACTGTCATCCCTTTATAATTAGTTAGCTTATTAACTATAAGTATAGACACTTTTTCTGAATTTGTCCATACTTGAGCCTTTTTTCCTACAGGCCCTTTACTTCATCAGGGATGTTGCGCGGCATGCTCCAGTCCACGATAATACCAGCGGACGAAATACAATTGAAGCAGCTATACCAGAATTTCCATTTTTTCTTCCAGATTTTCATCAAATGGCCCGCCTGTAGACATATTTACAGAATCTGCCCAGCCCCATCGTATAAGTATATGACAGGGTCCGGGGAATAAAGGTTTTCAACCAGTTTCGGACTTTTATGGTATTCATACTTTTTTTGTTATTTTCGTATGCTTGCCTTTTCAGTACTACTTCCTGGACTGTTCTTACTGCCATATGGCATACCTCCTTTATTCATACACATGAAATTTTGAAATAGCTTCCGTCAGTGAGCCATCAAATAAACCGGCGGCTTCAACAGGCTGGTTCAACAGACCCATTTTTATAAAGGAATTGATAATATCTTGTTCAGATTGAATTGTTTTTTCATCAAGAGGTGCTATTCTCCCTTTGCGCTGTGCTTCCTGTTCTTCAAATTGTTTTTGATATTCATCAGCCTTCTGATTCGTTTCTTTGGCATAAAAAGCCGCCCATTCCTTCGGATGCTGACGTATCCATTCATCGGCTTCATTGATTCGTTCCAGATAATCGATGAGAGCCGCTTTTTTCTTGGGATCCGCCAGGGCAGTGGAAGCAGCATACCAATAATAGTCGCCGGAAAGAATGCTTTCTGCTGAAGCCAGCGTAACGGCGCCTTTATTTTTGGCCTGAATAATACTATTTCCATATCCGGCATAGGCATCGACATCACCAGTGAGTACGGCCGACAGACCGTCTGATGTAGACATAGGCAGTGCTTCGATATCATTCCAGGAAAGGCCGGCTTCTTCCAGCATTTTAAACAGGAAATACTGGGCTGTCGTAGATTTGACATAGGCTACTTTTTTCCCTTTCAGGTCGGCGACCGTATGGATAGATGCTTTGCTTTTTGGGCCCGTAATCAGTTCCTGGTCCAAAGTTGATCCTTTTCGTATAGCGACGATTTTGAAATTCCCGCCATTATTGCTTAGTGAAGCAAAGATAGGTGGTATCTGACTGCCACAGCCTGCATCCAGCTGGCCTGCCGCCATGGCTTCCAATACCAGATTTCCACCGCGGAGATTGTGGAAATGAACCGTATAGGGCGTATCATCAAGACCGGCGGCCTGCAATACTCCCTGGGCGTTTTGGATTCCTGCCGCGCCGATATCCAGTGTCACTCCCGACAAATCACCCTCATAGGGATTAGAAGCATGGAAAGAGGCTTTTTCGCTTTTTGCCGTACCTGTACCGCCACAGCCTGCCAATCCCAGAATAAGAAAACAGATTATAACAAGCAGAATAGATATTTTTTTCATAACATTTCCCCCTTTGGCAATAAAAAAAGCTGAATACACCCGGTACACCTGCCTTGATGGCATACGTACCAGATGATTCAGCCTTCAGCTTTTCTGATCAGCTTTTTCTCCGTCCGTTCAATACGGACAATTTCATGTTTTTTGATGACGACGACTAGTTTCCCGTATTGCAGATTCCCCAGTGATGAGCGGATCTGTTGTTCTATCTCTTTCCGGTCCGGTGGTTTCCGGCAAATTCCTTGTCCCTGACAAAGGACGATGCGTTCATTGCGCTCCAACTGAATCAGCCGGGAATCCTGGATGACCAGGGCAATCTCTCCGGAACAGGTCTGTTGTATTAAATCCAGCGCATAGGTCAGTGCATTTCCCTGATTCGATGCTCCCCCTCTGTTTTTCATGTATCCCTCCTAAAAAAAAATCAGCATCCTGAAAGATGCTGCTCCCCTAGCCAGTCTCATCTTCCAGGTTTAATCCTGCTGGAATTGGCACCTTACCTTCCAGCAGGTTGCCGCAGCTTCACCGGGCCAGTCCCTCCGCTGCTCTTGATGACGCGCATTCTGTTGTTTCAGATCCGCGCTATGAATTTGTACACATACAGTCTATTCTGTTCATATCCGGTACCTCCTGATTCGTCAGTTTTTAATGTATACCGAAATAATACACTATATTCTCCTGCCTGTCAAGAAATTTAGAATTTAATTCTATATTTTTTATGTATATGCAGAATAATTATATCCCTATGTACACTATGCATTTTTTATTGTGAATCCGTTGTTCTTTTTGTGTATTAATTGTGATATGATTGTGAAAAAGCATATGAAAGGAACTCCCCCATGAACCTGAAATGCGTGTTGCTCCTGTTTATCCTGACAGTCATTCCCATGTTCTACGGCTCCAGCCAGGCAGCCGGATTTTCCACTTTTCCTGTAATCTTTCCTGATGATGTACAATCGGAGCCATTAGAAGACGAAGAAATTCTGAGGACGCAGAAAAATACCTATCCCTATGTCGAAATGCACGGTGATTACCGTTGGCTTTGGGGGAAAGGACGGTTTTCCGCTCATACTGCCCAGCCTGACAGAGAAAGCAGCCGGCATGATGAAACGATATATATGGCGACGCGCCGGCTGCGGATTTTTCCTTTCATCCATCTGAACGAACATACAACCATACGGACCCAGTTGGAAGATAACCGGAATGATAAAGACCATGACGCAGACCATCATCTTTATCTGGGCAGACTGTATATCCAACATGAAACGGAGCAGACGAAAGTAGAAGCAGGCCGTTTCAATTATTATCTGCTCGATGGCAATGTTATTGACAAAAAGGTGGACGGCCTGCGGTTCCGTCTCGGTCAGAAAGGGATTTCTCCCGGCAGCATTACGCTCTTTGCCGGCCGCACGACAGGCCCTGATGATGAACATCGGAAAATAGGATGGAGTCTCCTACACAGCAGGCTTAACGGCCGCTTCCAGAGCGATACGGCCTTTCTGGATTTCCGCAATGCCAGCAGTCTCCCACCGACGTTTCCATCATTAGCGGCTTACGGAATCTATCCGGGGCAGGCCGGTACGAGGTATGACCGGCAGCGCATCTTCCTGTGGCGCGGATCTTATCAGATACGGCCGGATTTGTCGGCCCGGCTGGAATGGCTCCACGCTTGGGGACGTCATGAGGTGGACCGGTACAGCCAGTCTGAAACGGGATTTGTCGCCTCCCTTATCTACGGAGAGCTGGATGAACGAAAACAAGGCTCCTACGAAGCATGGATCCGCTATTATGACCAGCCTGCTTCTACCATCCTGTACCACACGATGGATGCCGATGCGACATTTTTCCGCCGCATGGGATTCCGTGGCTGGGGACTCCGTCTGGACTACGTTCTCCAACCGGGACTTATCTGGGCTGTCGAAGGCTTTTCCCTGAAAAACCGTCACGATACCACCTATATGGCTTCTTTCCATGAATATGTCATCGGCACCAGTCTGACAGCTTATTTTTAGGGAGCCGACGCATATCCTTTATCGGCAGCTTCGACAGCAAGACCTACGATGCTTTTATGACCGGTCTTACTGAGCATATTGCTGATATGAAAGCTGACGGTCCGCTTGCTGATTCCCAGTTCGTCGGCAATTTCCTGATAGGACAGATTACGGCAGATCAGCCGGAGGATATCCAGTTCCCGCTCAGTCAGGGTTACACCACAGACACCGAACGTCACATTCCCCTGTACATCGGGATATATCTGCTCGCCTGCTACAGTCCGCTTCATGCACTCGATAAAGGCGGCCGCCGAACTTTCTTTATAGATGAAACTGTCGGCTCCGGCATCACGGGACATTTCCAAAAAACTAATATCCTGAAACCCGGTCATGATGATGATTTTCTGACCGGGATTTTTTTCTTTTAACCGCTTTGTCAATTCAATGCCACTGTTTTTCCCCTCCATGCAGATATCCATGAAAATCACATCCGGCTTTGTCAGGGAGCAGGCGGATTCGACCATTTCCGAGAATGGAATTGTTCCAACAATTTCTACATCATCACATTGAGATAAAATGGCTGCCAGTCCTTCGAGTAGAATTTTTTGATCGTCAATGACGAGTACGCGAATCATAGTTATCCTCTCCTTCTACGGACAGAACAAAATGAGGTTTTCCTTTCAGATGAAGTGCAGCGCCCATTTTTCTGACTCTTCGTTCAATTCCCTGCAGTCCATTGCCGGGCTGTATGGGTCCCAGGCACCCAATACCGTTATCACGGATTGTCAGTATCCGTTTTCCCGTAAGAGGAAGCTCTATCGAGACCTGGCTTGCCTTTCCGTGAAGCAGGGCATTGGTCAGGGATTCCCGGATAATACTTACCAGATCAGCCGCATCCTCTGTATCCGCCGGCAGAGCACCGGTCAGGGTGATGTCGATGCCAAGGCTGCAATAGGTACGGATGAGTACGTCCAGCCGTTCTGCCGGATTATCCGCCGTCTCGCGGCGCATATCTGCCAGGACATTTTCTACCAGTGGCAGGATTGCCGCATAATCGGTCGTATTTTTATTATTCAGGAGCTGCTGCAGGATGGTAATACGCTGCCCCATGAGATCGTGGATCTTATAGCGCATTTCTTCTGTCGTCCGCTGGGTTTGTATATCGACTAGATGATTGAGAAAATATTTCATTTTTTCATTCCGCTGTTCCAGAAGCTGGTTTTTCTGGTCCAACTCCCGGTTCACCCGGTCCAGATTCGTCACATCCAGTGCCGTGATCTGCCAGCCTGACTGATTCCTGAACTGGATATGATGCCGCTGCAGCAGCCATGCCATGCCATTTTTCTTTCGGAACAGAAGGTCCTGCCCCTGACGCTCCATGGTAACGTGTTCCGTATTGTTCCAGTTTGACAGGAGATGCCAGAAAATATTCGCATTGCGGATGACTGTGCCCAACAACTTTTCCATGACATCATACATGACGTAATTGACCAGGACAGGCTCTCCTTTTTCCAGACTGAACAAGACTCCCTCTTCCAGAAAATCGACGGCTGACTGGATGGAACGGGCTGTCAGCTGACTCCGGTATTGGCGGTATGCCGCCGGAAAAACCAGGATGAGACGCAGGGCTATGCATGACAATGCCAATAACAGCGACCAGGGAAGCCACGTGTCTAATTCCGGAAGGAGAAAGAACGAGGCAATGAGCAGATACTGTCCACCGGCATGGAAATCATGAATCATGTACAATGTGCTGATGATAATTACTAATATGATGCCATAACGCCAGATATTCAGTGCTTCTATATACAGGATTCCATCTGCCCTATCAGTCATAACTTCATACAAGATAGTCACAATTGCCAGAAGAACAATGAGATTGCTTCCCTCGAGGTATTTGCGGCCCATATTGCGGAATTCCTGCTGTGGCATCAGGAAATAGTACAGCAGGCTGCTGGCAACGAAGAGGATGATAGCCACGGTCATACAAATAATGCAGAATGTACTGGAAAGGGTGTAAATATTAATCATGATACGACTCCTTTCCAATAGAAACAGTCAAACGGCGCCCATATTCGAGCCTGTCATAGATAAGCGGCTCTGGCAGTGTGCCGCCCGCCAGAGCCTTGGGAAGCCAGTCTGATTCTTCCGGCCGGTCTTCCAACATTACCGAAAGCGTCCATGCCCGACCGGTTTCAGAAAAATGACAGATCCAGTATGGCTCGTGATGAGCAATAGATGCTTCCCCTATTTCTTCAAACATATCATATAGAAAGAGCGCTGTCTGATCCGGTATGGTCCCGGAAAGGCGGACCGTAGCCATGCCACGCAGGCCTGCGACAGTCATATAATGCTGGGATTCGCTGACTGCCAGAGATAATTCCCGTACTTCCAGGATACCTTTTTCTTTTCCGCGGAGCAAGAGAATGCACCGCTTTTTCAGATAGCAGACCATGACGTTCAGATGACTGACGATAGCATCAGCTTCGATTCCCGGCTTCATAGACTGCAGTGCTTTCATATAAGCTGCAATACGCTCCCGCTTGCTGCTGATGACTTGCTCCAGTTCGGCATAGATACATCGGCTGACTTCCTGATGAATGACCTGGCGCTGGATTTCTTCTTCTCTCCGTAATAAGTGGTACGATCGTTCCAGTGCCTGCGCAACGAGGGAGAGATTTCTCTTTTGCTGACGCAGATGTCGTACATCGCGATACCAGCGTACCCAGCCACCACGTATGGGCATGGTCTGGATTTCCATATCTTCCAGAGGCAGATTATTTATATCCCGTGATGCATATGCGACACGGCCCGAATCATCACAAAGCTGTATAGCAAGACGGGACTGACGGAAAAATTCGATATAGCCTTCATTGGTCGGGATAATCCGGATACGCATCACTACTTCCAGCCAGATAAGCGTCCATACTACGGTCGTCAAAACTAGTTCAGAAATACGGCAGAAGGGGATTTTCATCAGATAGCCGACGATATATCCTCCGTAGAACAGGCAGCACAGGAACGGCAGGATAAGGCGGAACGAACGCTGCACATGCTGCTTCCACGATGCATAACAGAGCCAGAAATTAACGACCAGAAACTCGGCACCATACGATACGGCCAGGAGGTAATACAGCGGTCCATTACCATGATAAGAATTGGCATCGCCTGCAATGTCCGGCAGGATGAATGCCCATTGATGTATATCATTCGTACATACGAGTACGGCCAATACCAGATTGTAAGAAAACAACAGGCGCAGCCATGGCGGGCATTCAGGGTGCCAGTCCGGTTGTGACGCCATATAGCCGATCCATACGATCAAGGAAACGAGCAGTCCGAAAAAAAGATAATAGCTATACCAGCTCCAGCGGATTAGATCCACGGCATATCCCGGCAGCATCAATTTGTACATGCGCAGGAGAACCCATCCACAAAGAACAAGAGTAAGACCAGCATAGGCATTCCTCATGCGGGGCTGTATGACGTGGCGGCGCAGGCGGCAGCCCCAGAGGATTGTCACAAACAGGGCGGCCATATACCATAACATGTTATTCGTACCGGTGAGAACGTTTTTTTCATACACATGAAAGACATGGAACAGCATCTGATGGCTGATTAAATCAGCACTAACAAAAAAGGATTCCTGGTCGGATATCTGCACGGCTCCTTCCATGGGTTCCGTCCGGTAAGCGGCATCAGCCAGACAATCAGCCAGTCTAGCATCATCCACTACCAGCGGTATCTTCGATAAAAGTCCCTTCTGAAATGCCAGCGTTCCTTCATCGGGGACGACGATATGGATAGGCGCCCCGCGCCGCTGCCATTGCCGCGCCTGGTAATCGTAGAGAACATAGACCTGTGCAGCCGGACGGTTTCTGTAGGGCTGCATGATATTAAATCCCGTGAGTGTATCCAGCTGGAACCGGCCCTCCTCATGGATTTTTTTCAGTGCCTGCACGGCCAGCTGGCCGGAAACATCTCTGCCTAATCCATAACTCATAGCCTGGACAGAAAAAGAATATTGTGGCTGTGACGAAAGGATGCAGACCGTTACAGGCAGGGTCTGCAGACTATGCCAGCCTGTAATGTCATACGGGCAGTCATCACTGACGGCTAATACGACAGTCGCCATATAATGAGGATACCAATAATAGGAATAACGGGTGTTTTTCTGTAATACGGTGGCCTGGATATCGTATGCTTCCATAGCAGTTACATCGGTATCGGTAAATAATTCCATGATATAGTCATCATGGCCCGTACACTCATCCAAAGAAAAGACGGTGCGTTCCAGGACCTGTCCATAGGCATCTCTCCAGGTGTTATCATATATGATAGAAACGGCCTGGCACATCATTGATATGAGCCAGAATACAACAATTCCGCATGCGGTCAGCCATTTTTTTCCAATCATCGTTTCACCTGCCCGTCGCAAACGCACTGTCCATTTGTTATAAATATTATACCATGTACACATGACAGTTGTCACGACAATATAATGTAGATATGGCAAAAGGAACCGGCCGCTGGCCAGTCCCTCCCGCTCTGCTGTTACAAGTCTATCCGGTAAATATGTTGTACCTTTTGTTTGTTATCGTATAGAGTAAAATACACATGGTTCGTATCATCTGTGGCAATAGTATCCGGCGTATACACTTTGTCATCAATCTGATAGATGATATCACCGACGGCGGAACCTGTCTTTTTATCAAATATGCGGAACAGCCCCCGTCCCGTAAAACCGACATAATCACGGGTGACAAAGGCAGGTCCGCTGGCGGAAGCTTTTTGCATCCCTTCAGCCAGGCCCGTATTCATTTCAAAGGAACGCAGTTCCTTGCCATCCGGGTCAAAAGCATAAACCGGTTTCGTCCATCCCGTGCCATTGTTCGAACCATTACGGGCCGTCCACTGCATATAGAAGCCGTCTGTATCAGCTGCAATCAGCTTGGGAGCGACTTCGTCTTTAGCAGCCTTGCGCTGGTCCATATAACCAAAGGTAGCCAGCAGCAGTTTGGGATTCGAAAAGCCGTCTTTCGTGAGCGTGCCCCGCGTGATGCCGGCCGTCGCACTGGCCCCTTCGCGATCGAAATAGACCGTATCACTGCCGTAGACAGCCTGGACGGAACGTTCCCGGTTGCTGCTCAAGGCCGCCTGGTGGACAGCCGAACCGTCATAGATGCCCTGGACATGATTGCCCTGGCAAAAATAGACGTTCTTGCCATTCGTCGTCAGCCAGGACAGTTTCATCAGACCGATTTCTTGTCCTGCCGAGAGCTTGTCGCCCTTCATCGGGAATTTCCAGAGATGAGCATCGTTTTCCCCTTTTTCCTGAGTCGGAGCATAGACTGCATCAGCTGTCACGGCCAGACAGGATTTGACAAAGTGAGGCAGCTCGATTCCCGTCAATTCATAGAGCGGTACGTCTTTACCAGCCAGTTTGAGTGTTTGGATAGGTTTCATCTTCACGGCATCTGCTTTCGGTGATTCCGGTGCGTTACTGCCACATCCGGCCAGGGAAGCGGCAAAAACGATGCCTGCCGCCACTAGCGAAAAAAGCCGTTTGGTCATCATAGTCATGGAACGCCTCCTTTTGTATTATTTCTATTGAATTATCGGTAAGTCTTCAAAGCCCGATGGTAATCCGTCCTTGTCCGGCCGGGTTCCCATAGTCAGCAGCCAGTGCGGCACCAGTGGTGAAAAAGCAGGCTGCGAGCAGCGTGACCAGCAGTTTCTTCTGCTTCATTCCAAGCGAGGTTGTCCTGAATTTTATAGCAAACACGTCCTTTCTTATGAACGACAGGGCTTATCCAAATCCTTCTTTACGGCCCATATAGATGTCATAACTGTCCTGGAGCATCCATTCGACGATTTCCGTACGGCCTACCCAGGGGCCGGCTGCCGTTTCAGGATGCATGGTGAACCAGGCGATGTTATGCTGGAAGATGTGCCGGTAATACCATTGCTTGCTCTTCAAGGTCAGACCCTGGCGCTGCGGGTTCACTTCATGGACGACGGGAACGGTTTTTCCCTTCTGGTCCTGCGTCAGGATTTCCAGCAGGCCGTCGCCGTCTAGGTCGGTGACAGCAAATTTCTTTAAGGGGTTCCCGTCCCTGGGATAAATGGTATCCCAGTATTGCGTAAAAACGTGAATCTGCTGCGCTTCATCAGAATCCAGGCGCACGGCCCGGCGATACCCTTCTTCACAGGCTAAGGCACTGGTTCCAATCAGGCAGGCCGCCATCAGCATGAGCAGTATTTTTTTCTCATATCTCATAACGAGCTCTCCTTATACACCTGTTTAAAACTTCCCTCCTCCGCCACCGTGACTGCTGTCGGTGCTATCGTGGCGTTCTTCTTTTTTGGCTTTGGCTACGCGGGACACGTTCATGAACAGGAAGGTATCGTCCTTCTCTACGAGGTCGAAACTGTCTTCATCAAGGTAGGCCGAAGCCGCCAGGGCCGGGGCGACATTGCTCATGGTACTAATGAGATAGCGCCGGATGAGGAAGCCACCGCCGATACCGAGGACCAGGGCGATGGCCAGGGCCGTAACACTGAACTGGTCATGAGGATCGTAGGCCTTGCCATTGGCTTCATAATAAGCCAGCAGTTCACCAGACTCCGACGCATACGCTTTGAAAGCATCGGCATATTTCTTTTCTTTCAGCAGAGGCAGGAATTGTTCTTCCAGTGCCGGTATGCCGCCTTTATCCGTGATGCGCTGGCGCATGGTCTTATCTGTAGCGATGTAGTAATCGCGTGTATCCATGGCCAGGACCAGGACCATATTGCCATTCTTTCCGTCCTTATAGGTGCTGTCCAGAATCTGATTGGCATAGTCACCGATTTTCACTTGCTTCGTCGAGGCGACCGTGACGACAGCCAGGCGCACGCCATATTTCTTTTCGACATTGCCGATTTCATTTAACACGGCAATGCGTTCACTTCCCTTTAAGAGCTGAGCCCCGTCAGCCAGGCTGGACGGATTGGCAGCCAGGGCGTTCATCGTCAGGAAGAACAGGCAGACAAGGAACAGCATACATTTCGTTACATATCCTTTCATGACTATCCCTCCTTATACGAACAACTTGGCGATGAAGTAAAAAATCACTGTCAAGATCAGAGAGCTGCCGGCCCAGTACAGATTAGCTTTCTGCTTGTCATAGGGCAGGCTGCCGATCATCTTGCCGGTCTGGCCGTTCATCATGAACGTATACGGCTGGTCCTGGTAACGCGTCGTCAAAATCCACACCGGCGCCATGGCGTAGGACACAGCTCCTTTATCTTTGCTGATGACATCTTCTTTGAGTTCTACCCGGTCATACCCTTCGACGGTATCTTCGAGGACACCGATGGCGCTCTGGCGGACCCGTTCATCTGCCCGGGGTACGGCTGCTTCAGCATCGACATCGTATTTATCGGCAAGGCATCCCGTCAGGTAGACACTGCTGAAATCTTTCATGCCATCATAATCGTAAGGTTCGATGCTTTCCATGTACGTGTCATCCATCTTCTGGCTGCCATCGACGGGGATACGCTGGAAGCGCATAGTCCCCTTGCGGTCGCAGCGGTAGACGCTGGTCTCAGTGATGCGTTCGTCTTTCGTTTCATAGACCGTATCAGTCTCTGCCTTGAATTCAGCCGACGCCGTCACTTCGGAATCAAAGAGCCAGAAGGGCACGTACATGGGCTGGATGGCTTCTACGCGGTTATGGGCCGTAAAAGCTTTTGGCAGGAGCCGCTTTCCCTTATAAAACGCATTTAATGCTGCTATGGCATCTTCTTTTGTCTTTGTAAAGGGGATGACAAAGTCCGGCTTGAGCATCCCCGAGAAACGACTGGGCAGCATGGTAGGATTGCCACAATAACAGCATTCTGTCGCCATTGTATTGCTATCACTGACGATTTCAGCACCACAGGACGAACAAGTGAAAATCTGCAGTTGGGCCGCTTCGTCTTCGCTCCATTCACTGCCGGCATTTGCCGTATCCCATTTAGCTTCCTTTGCAGCCTGGGCTTCTGCCGCCATCTTTTCTTGCTTTGCAAACAATTCTTCGATTTTGGCAACTTCGAATTCCGTATCACAATACGGACAGGTTACCTTGGCGGTACCAGGAGCAAATTCCAGAGGCCCTCCACAATTGGGGCATGTATATCCCACAGAGGTATTAGCCATAATCTCACCTCATTTCATACGTCACTGTTTATCGTTGTCATCAAAAGGATCGCCGCACTGAGGGCAGAATTTTGGCGGATGATGGGGATCCGGCGGCTGCCAGCCACATTTATCGCATTTGAAAAGAGGGGCATCAGCCGGCTTTTTCGTACCGCATTCCATACAGAACTTGCCCTGATTGACAGCGCCGCACTGCGGGCAGGTCCATCCATCGGCATCTTTTTTCTGTTCCGGACGGGGCTTGCCACAATTTTCACAGAATTTTCCCGTATTGCCTTTCTGTCCACAGCCACAGTCCCACATACCTTCAGCCGGTTTAGGTTCCGGTTTCTTCGTTCCGCAGTTGAGGCAGAACTTGCCCTGGTTCGCCGTGCCGCATTGCGGGCAGGTCCAGCTGCCTGCCGTACCGGCCGCCATCGCTCCGCCTGCCTGCGCAGCTACGACCCGTTCCGCTTCGAACTGCTGCGGGTCCATCAGTCGTTGCCGCCGGTTCATCAGCTCCTGCTGCTGAGCCATCTGCTGATACATGCCGGCACCGGCATTGCCGGCCATACTCATGTTCATGAAACCAAAAGCTGCACCGCCGGCACCTTCATTCTGGGCGGCCATACGCATGGAATCGCTGGTGGCATCAGCCATAGCTCCCATGGCCAGGGACGGATCTGACAGCGTCTTACCCATCTGTACTTTCTGGATTTTCGCTTCATCTTCTTCATTAGCTTTGATACTGTTGATGCCAAAGGATACGATTTCCAGACCGCGCAGTTCCCGCCATCGTTTGGACAGGACCTCATTCAGGGCATCGGCGATTTCAAACGTCCGTCCCGGCAGTTCGACGTAGTCAATCCTCTGGGCGCTCAGCCTGGCGAAAGCCGGCTGCAGCGCATTGAGCAGTTCCGATTTCAACTGGCTGTCAATCTGGCTGCGTTCATACCTGTCGTCGACATTGCTCGCTATATTCGTATAGAACAGGACGGGATCGACGATATGATAACTATATTCGCCAAAACAACGCAGACGAATCAGAAGAATCTGCCCCGTATCGGGATCTTTCATCTTGAAAGGAACTTCCTGGGGCGTACCGTATTTATTACCGACCAGTTCTTTCATGTTGAAATAGTAGACACGCTGATCTTTCCCCGTATCGCCACCAAAGGTAAATCGTTCCTTCATCTGTCCCCACATGTCTTTGAGTCCCTGCTTGAGATCACCTGTAAAAATAGATGGCTCCGTAGATTTATCATAAATATACTCGCCCGGCTCGTTGCAGAGATCGACGACCTTGCCCGATTCGACAATCATCATACACTGTCCGTTATTGACGGCAATTTTCGAGCCATTAGAAATGATGTTGTCTTCCCCGCTCGTATTGGAACTGCGGCCACGGGAACTAATCCGCTTCTGCCCTTTCATCATCAGGACGTCTGCAGGCATACTGTCACAATAGAAAAACTCTTTCCACTGGTCGGCCAGGACGCCACCTGCCGCACCCATTGCTGCTTTAATTAAACCCATAATACAACCTCCTTTACAAAATGATTCATCGTGGGCATTCTTTTGTTATTTTTTTAGTTCTATTTATCTACATATAGGATACTAAATTTCAAAAAAAAATAACCTGTACTTTAATACAGGTTATTGATACATATTGTGAATAGAAATATCTTATTTCTCCAGTCAATATGCGTATATTAGATAAATAACTTTCTGTTCTTTTGGCTGAATACCTGTTCCGCTTGAGAGACAATGGCCGTACGACGCAAAAACACCTGCCTTATGAGATAATTCTCCCATAAGACAGGTGTTTACTTTATACAGTATTACTGCATCACAGACTGCAACGTTTATTAGAATGCATTGTGGCTGTATTCATAATACAGATTCAGCAATTCATCCATCTTGTCGTTCATGATGACCATCAGGTCGGAAGCCGTATCATAATCTTTGACAGCCAGGGCTTTTTTGATTTTGGAGAAGATAGACAGGTTCTTTTCCGTATCGCGGCCCAGTTCGGTACGGAGCGTGTTGATGATCTTCCAGCGTTCAACTTCCAGCGGGTTGGAATCGGCTTCTGTATGAAGCTGTTTGCATGCGATGACCTTTTCCAGGTTGTCCGGGATGATGCGGTACTGGAGTTCCAGAGCCCAGCGGGTAAGAGCGCCCAGTTTAAACGATTCTACGAAACGTTTTTCAAAGGCACCTTTGGTAATTTCTGCCAGTTTTTCCGGATATTCGTCGAGAGCTTTGAAGTTTTCCCAGACGGTCTTCGGAGCCTTGCCAAACATGTCAGCCCGTTCTTCATCGGTAAAGGCTTCAAATACATCGACTTCGCTGCGGTATGCACGGTCTTTTTCAAGGTAATCGGCGTCATCGCCCGGTTTCTTCGAAAGTTCGGCACATAATTCAGCCGGTGTCTTGCCACTGGACAGGGTATATTTGATACCGTCGAGAGCGGCAATATACAACAGGGAAATGGCAATATAAGTATTAGTGAAAGCGTTAGGAGCACGCAGTTCGAAACGGGTAGCAGCCGGTTTCATCGTATTGCGGATCAGGCCGATGAGGACCGAACGGTTACGGGACTGTACAGCCGGTGTTTCGCCACCGAGGGCTGTTACGATGCAGACCGGAGCTTCAAAGCCCGGTTTGAGACGATTGAGGGCATCGTTTGTCGAAGAAACGAACGGATTGATGACTTCGTAATGTTTCAGGATGCCCATGATAGCACCATAGCCGAGAGCAGACAGGAATTCCTGGGACATGTCATCAGGATTGTAGAGGTTGACGAATTTACCGTTCTTCATGATGGCACCGATGCCGATATGGGTGTGTTCGCCACTGCCGGCAACGCCCTGAATCGGTTTAGCCTGGAACGTAACTTCAAGACCGTTTTCACGGAATACTTCACGGACGATGACACGGGCCTGGATTTCGTTATCAGCCGTCTGTACGGGATCGCCTGTGTATTTCCAGTCGATTTCGAGCTGTTCGAGAACGTAAATCAGATTACCGGAATCATCAATCTGGGCTTTGATACCACCGACTTCTTTATGACCCATTTCTGGTTCGAGGCCATAGAGACGGAGGCGTTCAACAGCCTGTTCCAAAGCTGTACGGACTACGCCGTGTGTACGCTGCCAATACGATTCCTGCAGTTTCTGTGTAACGGAAAGGCTGCGTGTTGCCACTTCCTGGCTCGGGGTCTTGACCCAGAATTCCAGTTCGGTTGCCGTCGTAAATACGATTTTTTCGATATCGTCAGTATTAATGGTCAGGCCTTTGACGCCGTATTTTTTGATGACTGCCAGAAGTTCATCATTAACATAATTCAATGTGTTGCGGAGAATGGAACGGGAATCGATATAGCCCGTTGCATGACGCAGAAAGCTGGGGATACGGAGAGTACCAACCGGCTTGCCTGTTGCATAATCGATGTTGCCATCGTTATAATCGACGAACCAGTTTACACCGGGGTCAGCCTTGATATCAACACGGGCATTGGAAAGCGTTGCAATACCCGGCAGGACGACGGAAGAACCATCTGTCTGGAAAGCCGTTGCATTGAAGAAATCATCATAGTCATCAAAGAACGTAGAAATAGGAATCTTTTCATCGGTATCATTGCCGGCGAGATCGACGCCTACGAGAGATACAAATTTGATTTCCGGATGCTGTTCGAGCAGGGCCAATACCCCTTCTTTACCATACTGACCTGCAGGAATGACATAAACTAAATCTTCTTTTACCATACCCAATTCCTCCTTAACAAATAAAAAAGACTTCTCCCCAAAAATTTGGTTTGAAGTCTTCTTTGACTTGATTCATGACTTATTTTGTTGTCTAAATCATGGTTAAATATTACAATCAATCAGCGGATTTGTCAAGCGATTTATGATAAATTCACTACTTGTTTTGTAAGATTTTTTTGACGGTCTGGGAAACGACCTTCCCGTCGGCTTTGCCCTTGACTTTCGGCATGACGAGCTTCATGACATCGCCCATCTTAAGAGACGACGCATCCTGCCCGGCAATGGTGTCACGGACGATTTGCGCAACTTCATCTTCCGTCAGCTGTTTTGGCATATACTTTTCCAGAACGGCCATTTCAGCCTTTGTCTGGTCTGCCAGGTCAGTACGGCCGGCTTTTTCAAATTCAGCCAGCGATTCTTTGCGCTGTTTCATTTCTTTGGCAATGACTGCTGCCACACCGGCATCATCCAGTTCGCATTTACCATTGATTTCCGTATTTCTAATGGAATTACGGACCATGCGTATGACGGAAAGAGCCGTCTTACCAGCTTCTTTCGCTTTCATTGCCGTTTTCATATCTTGAAGCAGTTCTTCTTTCAGAGACATGATATCACCCTTCTACTCTTTGCGATTATGCTCTATACTTCCGTTTCCGTGCTGCTTCAGATTTTTTCTTTCTCCGTACGCTCGGTTTTTCATAGTGTTCGCGTTTCCGGACTTCGGAAAGAACACCTGCTTTTTGGCAAGAACGTTTGAAACGGCGCAGTGCGCTGTCCAAGGATTCATTTTTACCAACTTTGATTTCTGCCATTCTATATCCCTCCCTCCAAATGTATGTTAGGGAGTGCTTTACTGCACACATTGAAATTATACTCAAAAAGAGCATATTTGTCAATCCGTAAAGTACTGTAGAAAGTGAAGTCATACACTTTCCTCAGGCAGACATCAAGGATGATTGCCTATTATAATCCGGCTTCTTTACGGAGGATATCGGCCTTATCGGTCTTTTCCCAGGGAAGGTCCAGATCGTTGCGGCCAAAGTGACCATAAGCAGCGGTCTGTTTGTAAATCGGACGCTGCAGGTCGAGCATTTCGATGATGCCGGCCGGGCGGAGGTCAAAGTGTTTGTTGATCAGGCTGACGATGATATCGTTATCGACCTTGCCGGTACCGAACGTTTCGACGTGGATAGAAACAGGGCGGGCAACGCCGATGGCATAAGCCAGCTGGATTTCGACTTTATCAGCAAGGCCTGCGGCAACGATATTCTTGGCTACATAACGGGCTGCATAAGCGGCCGAACGGTCGACTTTTGTGGGGTCCTTGCCAGAGAAGCATCCGCCGCCATGACGGGCCATGCCGCCGTACGTATCGACGATGATTTTCCGTCCCGTGAGGCCCGAATCACCCTGGGGGCCGCCGATGACGAAACGTCCCGTCGGATTAATATACAGTTTTGTCTTGTCATCGAACAGGCCTTCAGGAAGTTCCGGCTTGATGACGTATTCGAGAAGATCTTTTTCAATCTGATCCCGTGTTACTTCCGGGCTGTGTTGTGCCGAAATGACAATGGTATCGATGCGGACCGGCTTGCCGTTATCGTATTCGACCGTGACCTGTGTCTTTCCATCGGGACGGAGATAAGACAGCGTGCCATCCTTGCGGACCTTCGCCAGGCGGCGTGCCAGACGGTGTGCCAGGGAAATCGGCAGTGGCATGTAATCGTCCGTTTCATTAGTAGCGTAGCCGAACATCATACCCTGGTCACCGGCACCAATCATATCAAATTTATCCTTCTGCCCTTCTTTTGCTTCCAGAGCTTCATCGACGCCCATAGCAATATCTGAAGACTGTTCGTCAAGGGATACGAGGATGCCGCATGTATCGCAGTCAAAGCCGTATTTAGCCCGCGTGTAACCGATTTCACGGATTGTTTCGCGGACGATATGGGGAATATCGACATAGCAGGTAGTGGAAATTTCACCTACGACATGGACCATGCCAGTCGTTACCAGCGTTTCGCAGGCAACGCGGGCATTTTTGTCTTTTGCCAGGATGGCATCAAGGATGCTGTCGGAAATCTGGTCAGCCATCTTATCAGGATGACCTTCAGTAACGGATTCAGAAGTAAAGAATTCGCGGTTTTTAGCCATTTGTATATCCTCCTTAACTTTTTTAGTTCCATTTGATACGTATGTAAAAAAAAGCCCTCTCTGACAAGAGGGGGCTACGTATACCCATCTGCCAGTATATACACTGTTGGATTTAGCACCTTTCAATAGATGAAGGTTGCTGCGGCATCACAGGGCCAGTCCCTCCGCCGTCTCTTGATGGAACTATATTTTATTTGACGTAAGATAGTATACCCGATATAGCAGGATAATGCAAGTCTTTTTCAAAAGAAATTTTCCCTGCCCGGTAACACCTATACCGTATCAGGCTTCGGGCACAGCTGTTGTTTTTTCATCCCGGGCATTGTCCTTTGTAACAGGATTGAGTTCGTCCTTCGAAATGGTAAGACGATGCTGTGCTGCTGCCAGGATGAGGTCTGCTGTCTTTACGACACCGTAATCGCTGGATTTCAGGCTCATATCGTAATTGGCCCCATATCCCCAGTAGGAATCAGTACAATACATGCAGTGGTCGCGCCGTTCCTTGTTGACGCGGTTGCGGATTTTCATAGCCGTATCGGCATCGACGTGTTCGCGCAGCATGATGCGCTGCACAGCCCAGTCCGGATCAGAAGAAATAAATACATTAAATGTATTGGGACGCTTGCGCAGGATATAGTTTGCCAGCCGCCCGACGATAACGCAGGATTTACCGTTGGTTAGTTCCCGGATGACATCGGATTCATCATTAAACATCTCCTGCCGCTTCGATTCATACCCTGTCGAATAATGGACGTAATCATCGTAGACTTTAGCCAGGAGCGGACCGAGATGATTGTCTTTTTCCCTGCGCCAGGCTTCGAATGTCTGGGGATGTTCTTTCCGTGTCATATTGAGAATAGCCGTGTCATAGTAGGGCACGCCCAGCTTGCGGGCTACGAGTTTGCCTATATTGCGGCCGCCACTGCCGAATTCCCGGGAAATAGTGATGACCAGCGGGCATTCTGCATTTTCCCGTATCCACGCCGGATGATTCTTACGCCCTTCGATTTCACCGACCGCATGATGGCGGAACAGGAGATGTTCGATAGGCCCTGCCATGGTACAGCCCAGAAGGATGAGAACCAGACCGATGACAGCGTTCATTGTAATCGGTTCCGACAGAATAATCGCCGACAGGATCAACGCGATGACTGGTTTAATGAAGAAGGCAAAAGATGCATTAGAAGGGCCAGTCAGTTCAATTGCTTTCATGAAGCACAGGTACCCGAAACCGGTAACGACGAGGGAGCAATAAATGAGCGGCCAGATAGTACTGGAATTGATGCCGCCCAGGATAGGATCGCCGTGAAACAGGAGGATAAAGAACAGGAAAAAGCAGCCCAGAAGGAAACTGAAGGCATTTTCTACATTGCCGCCCAATTTGGCAATACGCAGCTTACCAAGTGTCGTATAGAGGGCAAAGGAAACAGCTGCCGCAGCCGAAACGAGCAGCCCGAAATTGCCGCTTTCGATAATGGCTACGGGATTGGCCACGATAATCAGACCGACGATACTCAGGACCAGGGTAATTGCCTTTTTGCGGGTAAATGCTTCATGAATGATAAAATACGAAAAAATCATAACAAAGACAGGATTACTGGAAAAGACGATAGCCGCAAGACCGGCATTGGCCATATTGACCCCAATCTGGAACAAAATCATGCTGAAACAAATATTGACCAGCCCCAGCACAGCCAGATAAGCTATATCAGAACGATTCAGATGGATATGGCGCTTCTTCATATCCCGCAGTGCCAATGGCATCAACAGCAGCCCACCGACGAGAAAACGAAGAAAGGTCAATTGAAAGGGGGTAAAAGCAGTGCCAGCGATTTTCAACGAGATTTCCATGGTCCCGAAGGCAATTGCTGTCAGCACAATACAGATTGTGCCTAATTTAGATGACATAGAAAAGCCTCCTCTTCATACATTACTGCTTTTAAATGAAATGATACATCAAACCATCAAAGCAAATCTCATTATATACCCGCTCGATAAGCGTTGCAATATAAAAAGGTGCTACACTTTTCCATCCCATTCTTTTGTTTTTTTATATTCCCGGTGTTCACTACACCATCTATTCAGACAGGCTGGCAGCAAGCCGCTTCCGTCTCGGCGTATCGTTGAGAACGTATAATAAGCCTTCTTTCGTCGCATTCAGAACGAGAGATTCAGGAAAACAGGCGTCTTGCAAAAAGGCGTCCGACCGCTGCAAATCTCCGACATCGAGCCATATATGCGCGTCACTGCCGGCAATGACAGGAACCTGACACTGCTGACAATATTTCAGCAGCACAGGAATATTTTTTTCTGCACCGGTACGCCCGTTACGTGGCGAAGCAGAACTATTATTGATTTCCATGGCAATATGTTCGTGGGAAGCCGCCTCTACGAGTCTTTCATAATCGACAGGAAAGCGGTCATCGTCAGGATGCCCCAGAATTTTAACATAGGGATTTTTCATAGCCTCGATAAGTGCCGATGTGTTCTCCTCTACCGATCCGGACTGGATGCAGTCTTTATGGAGACTGGCAATGATGTAATCGACTTTCTGCAATATGCGTTCTTCCATATCGACACGTCCATCATAATCAATAATATTTAGTTCCATTCCTGTAAAGACGTGCAGTCCATCGATGATGTCAGGGATTACTTTAAAATTGGTAAAAAAGATAGGCTGCGGCGCACCGGGCATGGAACTGGAATGTTCTGATACCCCCAGACCCCAGAGGCCCCGTTTCCTGGCCGCAGCAATATTATCCGTAAAGGAACCATAGGCGTGGCCACTGGCCAGCGTATGGGTATGCAGATCAAATAAATAATTCATATGCTTTCCTCTTTTCACGCTGTAAATACGAGCCGTACCGATTCGCCGGGGAAAAATACTTCTCCTGACCGGGCAAAAACTTGGAATTCTTCTTTACCACAGGTGACGGCGTAGTGTATTTCCCTGCCGTGAAACTGCCGGTTCGTTATGGTCGCTTCCAGTCCCGGCCCATCATAGGTGATATGGAATTGTTCCGGCCGGACGGGATAGAGGCCTTTTTCTTTTAAAGGACAGGCAATACCCGTATCAGGATATACGAAAGGATGTCCCGCCACATGAAAATCACTCCCCTGCCAGGTGCCATGAAGGAGATTACATTTGCTGACGAAGGTAGCGACGAATTCGCTTTCCGGGTGAGTATAAATTTCTTCCGGTGTTCCCAGTTGTTCGATGACGCCGTAACGCATGACCAGAATGCGGTCTGCCATCGCCAGGGCTTCGCTCTGATCGTGCGTGACGTATATGATAATGGCGCCCGTACGGCGGTGTATGTCCTGGATTTCTTTGCGCATATTGATTTTAAGTTCGGCATCGAGAGCACTCAGAGGTTCATCCATAAGCAGGATGGACGGCTTGCTGACGATAGCCCGGGCCAGGGATACGCGCTGGCGCTGGCCACCGGACAGTTCCCCGGGATAGCGGTCGGCCAATGCATCGAGTCCCATATCATGGATGGCCTGGGCGACAGCGGCTTCTTTTTTCTCTGCCGGCCAGCCTGCTTTTTTACGGCTCTTCAGGGGAAATTCCACATGTTCCCGCACAGTCATGTGTGGCCACAGGGCAAAGGACTGGAACACCATGCCAAGGTCTCTGTTTTCAATGGGAACCATGACTGATGAATCAGAATAGACCGTGCCATCGAGGCGTACTGTGCCAGAGGTAGGTTTCAGGAAGCCGCCGATAATCCGCAGCAATGTCGTCTTGCCACAACCGGACGGGCCGAGGATAGCAAGGAATTCTGACGGTCTGATAACCAGATTAATATCATTAAGCACTGGCGTGCTGCCGAATTTCTGTTTTATGTGTTCGAGATGCAAGCTCATACACGTTTTTCTCCTTCTTTTTTAAAGATGTAGCCCAGGCCAGCATATATCCGCCAAGGAGCAGTAACACGACGACGGTGGACATGGCCGCCGACAGGCTGTAATCGCCGGCCTGCTGAAAACTGAAAATCGTAAGGCCGATGGTCTTTGTACCGGCACTGGCCAGAATAGACGATAAGGTTAGTTCGGTCAGGGACAGGCCGAATATGAGAAACGAACCGGAAAGGACAGGCCGCATCAGCAGGGGCACCAGCACATAGCGCCAGACTGACAGCATAGAACCGCCGCTGGCACGGACAGCATCCTCCAGTTCGGGATTAATGGCATTCAGTGCAGTCTTACTGCTCTTTATCTGAAGAATCAGGTAACGCGTGATGTACGCAATAAGAAGGATGTAGATTGTCCCATAGAGCTGGGGCCGGACCCCGGGGAGCGGTTCCGTCCACTGGAAAATCATGGCCAGAGCCAGGACAATGCCCGGCAGTGCATAGGTCAGGGCTGCGCATTTTTCAGCAATTGCAGCGGCCAGACTATGGCAACGCACTTGACGGAATGCCAGGACCGTACCGATCACGATGCATACCAGACAGGTGACCAGTGCCAGAATCAGGCTGTTGCGGACAGCCGTAAGAACGCCCGTATTGGTAAAGACAAAGGAAAAATTACGCAACGATATATTACTATAGGTCACGGCAAGGCCATAATTTTTCAAGAACGCGTTGAGAATCATATCAGCTAATGGAACGAAGTTGAGAAGGCTGAGCAGCCCCGTGACACCCCACTCCAAAATCTTTCGTCTGCTGCCGTTCAGGATGATGCGGGGCTGGAAATCTTCTTTAATGGATTCCATGGCGCTGCGGCTATGGACAAAGCAGCTTTCCAACAGTGTCCCGCCAATGGCGATACACGACAACAGGACAGACAACGCGGCTGCCATGGGAAATGCATCGGGTCCGAAACTGATGGCCTTTTCGTAGATGTACGTACTGAGTACGGGAATCCCCGATGAAATGCCCAGAAAGGCCGGCACGGCAAAGTTATCAATAGCAGCCAGGAATGCCAACAAACTGCCACTGGCGATAGCTGGCCAGACTTCCCGCAGGTCAATGCGCCATATAGTCTGCCAGATAGTAAAGCCGCAGGCACGGGAGGCCCATTCCATCTCTGCAGGTATCTTGCGCAGCATGTGGACGACGCTGAGATAGACAACGGGAATATTGATGAACCCCAGGACAACCCATATGCCGGTCAGACTGTATAAATCGAGCGGGGCAAGCCCCAGTGATGTCATAAACGTATTAATATGGCCTTGCTTCAGCAAAAGGCCTGACCAGGACAGCGTCACGATATAAGACGGGATAATGAACGGCATGAGAATGAGCAGTTCCAGCAGCTTTTTGTGACGGATATTGGTATAGGCTGACACAAAAGCAAGGAAACTGCCCACAAAGGCAGCCATAATCGTCGACGCAATGGAAATGATCAATGTATTTTTTATGGCTTCCCACGTCCGCTGGTCATGGAACAAGGTAATGAAATTGGCCAGACTATAGCCATCTGCGCCATGAAAACTCATGACGCAGAGGCGCAGGACCGGAGCCACAAAGACAAAACACAGAAGGCTGTAGAACACCAGTCGTACTATCGGCCGCTGTATCTTTGAGGATAACAATGGAAGTCCCCCTTTATGAGAAGATGCTGCTGAACTGTTTTTTATCGGCTTCACGGTTGGTAAAGAGTGTCGTCACGTCGCCAGACAGTACATGGATATCCGTAATCGATTTCAAACCTTCCGGAGCAGCGACTCCTTCTTTGATCGGCGTATATCCGATGCTGGCAGCCAGTTCCTGTCCCTTTTTAGACAGTACGAAATCGATAAAAGCCTGGGCTGCTTTTTTATGTTTGGCATTCTTTATCAGGCCGATTGGTTCGGTTACGGCAGGAGATCCTTCCGACGGATAAATGAAGGTGACAGGCGCTCCGTCTTTCCGGGACCGGTTAGCCATGAAATCGGCAACGATACCGTAAGCTTTTTCACCAGAAACGACAGCTTTCTGAACGGAACCATTTCCCTTATCGACTTTAACGCCATTGGCTTTCAGGGCATTATACCAGTCCCAGCCCAGGCCGTTTGTCCGGGTAAGCAGGCTCAGGTTATAGGCAGCCGCGCCGGAATATAGCGGGCTCGGCATGGATACTTCGTCTTTCATCGCCGTTTTTGTCAAATCGGCAAAAGCAGCCGGCTGTTCTTTGGCTTTATCCGTATTGACCATAATGCCCGTCGTGATGACTTTCGTTCCCGTATACATGTGGTCCTTATCGATGAACTGACTGGGAATACCGGACAGTTCCGGCGATTCATAAGCTTCCAGCATATCTTTATTTTTCAGAGATTCAAAGGTCACATTATCGGCGACCAGCAGCACATCCGCTTTGATATCGCCGGCCGATTGTTCTGCCATGACTTTGCTGATGACTTCTTCCGTGCCAGACCGGAATACACTGACTTTGACGTCAGGATGTTCCTTGTTAAACGCTTCTATCAGCTTCTGGGCATCTTTTTCCGGCTGGGACGTATAGAGGACGACTTCCCCTTTAAGGTCGTCTTTGGCAGCCGATGACTGTTCCCCGCTTCCTCCGCAGCCTGCAAGACTAAACAGCGTAACACCGGTCAGTAAGAGACCGCAGGTTTTTTTTATCCATGTATTCATGTTGTTCCTCCTCATGTAAGAAATCAAGATTTTTGTGTAATATCGTGTAGCCGGTACCGGCATCAAACCCTTCTACGACCAATGGCAGCTGCCGGCTGTATAAAACGGGCAGCAGTTTCATGAAGTCATAATCTCCTTCCCTAAGGGGCGTATGATATACGGGACCCTGACGGTTGCTGATATGTATCTTAGACAGCCGTGGCATCTCATTCAATATGCGACGGATTTCCGCTGTACTGTCACAGTGGGCCGTATCCAATGTATAATAAAATGCATCAAATAAATCTCCTGCTGCGTTCTCCATAGCCTCAACAGATGTGACGAACTCTTTCGGAATCTTCTCCATAATTTCCAGTGATACGGGGATTGCTAAAACATGAGATGCTTCGGCAATCTGTTCCAGCGATTGATGAAACAGGGCCACGCTGGTTCTGGGCCAGAATGGCATAGTCATATGTCCAGGATGAACCGTCACTTCAGAAGCTTCCAGGTCTCTGGCCAGATGCAGCGAAGCTATGACTTCCTGAACAGAAGCCTGCCGTATTCCCTCATTGAGTGAAGCCAGGTTCAAATCCCAGCTGCAGCTGTGCACAAAAGTTTTCATCTGGAATTTCCTGGCATATTCTCTATAAACATTCCGGTCGTACTGATGATAGAAAAAATGCTGTGCCCATACTTCTATCCCTGCCAGCTGATGGTCCCGGACGACCTGTGCCATATCCTGCAAAGGTGCACTCCACATCAGCGTGGAAGAGAAAAAAACTTGCTTCATATAACCCCTCCTTCTGCACGAACACATCTATTGTGAATCGCCTTTGTAAAGATTTCCTATATATCCCGTTGCTTCTATGTAAAACTTTCTACTTCTATCGAAAATTATGGTATATCCACACATCGGGGATTCTGGTATACTATGTTCAGTATTACACTTTCTTTTTCGAAAGGAGCCTTTCCATGACCGATATTTCTCAGGAAACGAAATCAGAAATACAGGGCCGCTTCCCTCTGTTTAAAGAAGCCTGCCATGCTTTCTATGCCAAAGAGCTGCCGCCTGCCAAATACAAGGGCACGTCTGGCAAGTTTGGAAGCTATGGTGAACGGGGCGGGCAGAGTTCTATGCTGCGTCTGCGCTTTTCCGGCGGTGCCATCCGGAAAAAACATATTCTCTTTTTAAAAGATATACTCGGGCGATATCCCTTAGACCTGATTCATTTCACGACAGGCGAAGCTCTCCAGATTCATCATTTATCTGAAGAAAACCTTCTTGCTTTATATCAGGAATGCTTCAATGCCGGCATATACTGTTATGGCGCTGGCAGTGATAATCCGCGTAATATAACGGCCAGTCCCCTCCACGGCGTCGAACAGGGTGAATACTTTGATATGACCCCTTATATTGAAGCGGCTTCCCACTTTGTCATCAATCTCATGCCCAGGCTGAACCTTCCCCGCAAATTTAAAATCAGCTTTTCAAACGGCCTGGACAACGAAGGTCATGCAACGTTTAAAGATCTGGGATTTGTAGCCCGCCCGGACCATACATTCGATGTCTATGCCGGCGGAGGTTTCGGCGTCAATGGCTCCCGCTTTGGCATTCTCATCGACCACGGTATCGATCCCCTCGATATGTCTTACTACATTTTTGCCTATGCCCGCGATATTTATATGAAATATGGTGATTATGACCACCGCGGCCGCAATCGTTCCCGCTTTATTCTGGAAGCCATGGGAGAAGATGCGTTCCGTAAGGCCGTTCGGGACGCCGTCAGAAAAGTCCGCTCTGAAGGAGATTACAGACTGACGATTGAACCGCAGACACCGTCGACAAAAGGCAGTGATGACGATCGCATATTGTCTGACCCGCGCATAGGAAAGCAAAAACAGCCCGGCCTGTACTATGTAGCCTACAAGCCCCTGGGAGGTACGCCGGATATGACTGTATTCACCCGTCTTCTTACGGCACTTTCAGCTATGGATGATGTCGAAATCCGGCTCAACGCTGATGAAACAGCATATATAATCAATCTGACTGCCCCGGAAGCCCGGGCGATAGCGGATATTACCGTAAGTGATACGGCACGGACACCGTTTGAACAGTCGGTCAGCTGCATCGGCGCAACGGTATGCCAGCAGGGACTGCGCGATTCGCACGGTACATTCGTCCGTATTGCCACCGTACTACGGGAAAGTGGCAAAGACACGACGCTTTTGCCAAAATGTCATTTTTCCGGATGTCCGTCTAATTGCACGGTCCAGCAGCTGGCCATACTGGGATTGCGCGGATCTGGCAAAAAAACAGGCACTGCCATGGAAGAAGCGTTCGACATCTACGCTGGCGGCAGTTATGCCATCGGTCAGGGTGTCATGGGCACACAGATTGGCACGATTACAACGAAAAATCTGCCGGCATTCTTTCTGGCGCTGAATGACCGTCTCCTCGCCGATTCCCAGGCCTTTACTGACTGGTATCCGTCTCATAAAGATACCTTCCGGGACCTGGTACAGCAGTTTGAATAATTTTGAATACAAAAAAGGGCCGCAGCAAAATGAACTATCCTGGTCATTTTGCTGCGGCCCTTCTTTTGTTATGTCGTATATCATACCACTTCCGGTAAAACAATAATCATCCTTTTTTCTTCCGGACCCTGTCGAGAAAAAATTCATGGATCCGCGTATCCTGACCGACTTCAGGATGAAAAGATAGTGCCAGCTGATTTTTGTAAACTACGGCCACGATATGGTCATCGACAACAGATAACACATCCACTCCTGGTTCAACGGACTCAATATAGGGGGCACGGATAAAATTCATCCGTACGTCCCCGATACCTTTTACCGGTGCCGTCGTTATAAAACTGCCGAGCTGCCGTCCGTACGCATTGCGCCGCACCGTAACCGGCAACGTCTGGAAATAAGACGCCCGGTCATTGCTCAAATGATCTGCCAGAAGAATCAGGCCGGCACAGGTGGCAAGGACCGGCAGTCCGTCCCGGATTTTCTGCTGTAATATTCCGAACATGCCTTCATCCCTGAGAATACGCCCCTGAACGGTACTTTCCCCACCTGGCAGGACTAGTCCATCCAGTGGAATGGCCAGATTCTCTTTATTTCGCAATTCAACACACCGGGCACCCAGAGATTCCAGCATATACCGGTGTTCGATAAAGGCCCCCTGAACGGCCAGTATGCCAATCGTCACGGGTTTCATCATCACTGCCCCCGTTCTGCCATGAGAATTTTTATTTCTTCTTCATTGATGCCGACCATGGCTTCTCCAAGATTTTCGGATAATTTTGCCAATATTTCCGGATTCTGATAGTTTGTCACGGCCTGAACGATAGCCCGGGCCCGTTTGGCCGGATTGCCCGATTTAAATATACCCGACCCTACAAAGACACCTTCCGCACCGAGCTGCATCATGAGTGCCGCATCAGCAGGAGTCGCTATCCCGCCGGCTGCAAAATTAACGACAGGCAGTCTGCCTTCATCGTGAACGTATTTAACTAAATGGTAAGGTACCTGCAACGATTTGGCTGCTTCATACAGTTCATCATCCCGTTTAGCCGTAAGGGCCGCGATTTCTGAATTGATGAGCCGCATATGGCTGACTGCCTGCACGACATCGCCTGTACCCGGTTCACCTTTCGTGCGGATCATAGATGCCCCTTCCGCTATGCGGCGCAAAGCTTCGCCGAGATTACGGGCACCGCAGACAAAGGGTACATTAAATTTAGTTTTATCGATATGATATATATTATCTGCTGGCGACAAAACTTCACTTTCGTCGATGTAATCAATTTCTATAGCTTCCAGAATCTGGGCTTCTACGAAATGGCCGATGCGGCATTTTGCCATGACCGGTATTGAAACGGCATCCTGAATTCCTTTAATCATATATGGATCACTCATGCGGGACACGCCACCGGCAGCCCGTATATCAGCCGGAATGCGTTCCAGTGCCATGACCGCACAGGCACCGGCTTCTTCAGCGATTTTAGCCTGCTCCGATGTTGTAACATCCATAATGACACCTCCTTTCAGCATTTGTGCCAACTGTTTGTTTAATTCATAGCGTTCGTTTGTTTTTCTGGTCATAACTATCTCCTCCGTATGTAACTTGATATTTCTTACGGGTATTAGTATAATCTAAATTGACCTTATTAAAAGACTCAATTTTTATATATTTTAAAAGGTCAGATTGGATGAGACGCCTGTTATGCTAACCTATTCTTTTGAAAATATAAGGTCAGAATTTCTCTATGAACATTTGTATCATTGTCTCCGTGAAGACATTCAGTGCGGTAAATTACGGTTTGGCGAACGACTGCCGTCCAAACGGACCTTTGCCACTCACCTGGGAATCAGCACCATCACCGTAGAAAAGGCTTATGGCCAGTTACTGACAGAAGGCTATATTTACTCCCGTCCCAAACGGGGATATTACGTATCTGATATTACGACCTGTGCCTTCCCACGGCCCCGGTCTGTGTGGAAAACGGTCCGGGAAACAGAAAAAACACCTGCCTGGTTTGCTGATTTTACATCAAATCAGATTCAGGCCGATATGTTTCCCTTTGCTACCTGGACTAAAGTGCTTCGGGACACTCTGGCAGATGAACAATCCCACCTGATGGAACCAGTACCAGTCTGGGGCTGCCTTGCCTTGCGACAGGCCGTGTCCACTCATTTGCAGCATTTCCGTGGCATGTATGCGTCGCCAGCACAGATTGTCATCGGCGCCGGTACAGAATACCTGTACAGCCTGATTGTGCGATTTCTAGGCACAAAGCACATTGTCTGTCTGGAAGATCCGGGCTATGCCAAGGTACGACGCATTTATGAAAGTAATGGCATGTCATGCCGCTACGCCCCGCTCGACGAAAACGGAATTTCCATCGATGCCCTGCGAAAACTTCACGGATCGATTGCCCATATCAGTCCATCCCACCATTTTCCTACAGGCAGAGTCATGCCCATCGCCCGGCGCTATGAGCTTCTGGGCTGGGCCAATGAAACCGAAGGGCGTTATATCATCGAAGATGATTATGACAGTGAGTTCCGTTTTACAGGAAAACCCGTCCCGACACTGTTCAGCATTGACGCAGGAGGAAAGGTCATTTACATGAATACTTTTTCCAAAACGCTGACGCCAACCATCCGTATCAGTTATATGGTTCTGCCTCCTGAACTGGTCCAACCCTTCCAAGAATCTCTGGGATTTCTTTCCTGCACGGTATCGAATTTTGAACAGTATACACTGGCCCGCTTTATCAGCCAGGGGTATTTTGAAAAACACCTGAACCGCATGCGGACGTATTACCGGAAAAAACGTGACCTGCTTATCCGTACCCTGAAAAACAGTGCCCTCGCCGGAAAATCGGATATCATTGAACAGAGCGCAGGGCTCCATTTCCTGCTGCGCCTTCACACGATTCTTGACGACGCCTGTCTGAAGGATCGCTTTCAGGAGCAGGGACTGTACCTGACCGGGCTTTCCGAGTATTATCATGAACCACGTCCTGATGCAGCCCATACGTATCTGATCAATTATTCCAGTCTGGAAAGCAAAAAAATACCAGAAGCTATCGAACGACTCTGTCAGGCAGTCCTTTCAAAGTCGTAATACTTCCGGTATTTAGGTGATGTGCATTTAGTTTTTACATGCACTTACGGTTTTTCTGTTTCATATTTTTTCAGCTTCAGCAGATGGATTCCCTTCAGTTTTTCAGCATAGAGGTTCAGTTCAACATCATCGCGAAGCTGTGGCAAAAGGCGATAGAGATTCTTGCCCGGGCAGTCCGTACTGTTTACATCGCGGTGACCGACAATCGTTGCCGGGCCGGGATCGATATGATAAATACGGCAAAGCGCCGTCACCAATTCTGTAAGGGATTTCATCTGGGCATCAGTCGGGACTTCTTTGTCAAAATTTCCAGTCACGTTAATGCCGACGGTATGATAATTTTCCCCGTAGGCATGAGCTCCCACAACGGCCAGAGGCCGGCCCCGTTCGATAACGCCATTTTTGCGGATGACATAATGATAGCCGATGCCGGCCCATCCATTGGCCAGATGAGCCCGGTGGATAGCCGCTGCCGACGTATCGCCATCGGGGATTCCTACATGATGGATGACAATCATATCTGTCCTGGGCCGTACAAGGAGTGGTTCAGTAAAATGAAAATTAGTTTCCTCAATGGCCAGTCCTTCCGATGGTGCTGCATCCTTTTCCGGGTCGTAGACAGAAAGGCTGTCATCGTGTGATGCCTGTCCTTTCTGATACGTATCGGCTTTTTCCGTACTGGCCGGTCTTACCTGAGCCGCCTTTTTTTTCGACTTCTTTGTCTTTTTCTGTTTTACCTTTTTTACCTGCTCTTTTGATGACGCATTCTGTACGGCTGCCGTCTGATCTTGAGACTGAACGGCTTCCGCCTGTTCACTGGCACTGACGGACGGCAGGCTGAAGACAGAAACGGCCACTGCGGTCGTCAATACAAATACAAATTTCATAAAGGATTTCATCTTGTTACCTCCTTACGCCAAAAGTGACTGCCCCAGGAAATGTAATACTCCTGGGGCAGCTGTCTTTTCTATTTTCCTTGTTACGGCTGGGGGATATGTTCCGCCAGTGGTTTTGTCATTTCCATATTAGCAAAGTAAGCATGGGTCTTCCACAAAAGGGCACTGAATGCACTAAAGGTCAGACGGAAACGGAAATGTTTGAAACTGACCGGACCTTCAAAGAAGGGGACCCGGTCCAGATCGTAGTGGTCATCCCAGGGGAAATCACGGCCTGTTTCTACAGTAAATCCATAATCATACCCGGCATTTTTCGTTTCTTCCATGACCATAGCATTGAACTTTCCTTCGGGGAAAGCGATGAAATTACAAACCTTGCCCGTCCGGGCTTCAATCATGGCTTTCGATTCCTGCAATTCTTTTCGTACGCCATCGCGGTCAAAACTGGTCAGAGGCTTGTGGCTGATCGTATGGGATCCGAATTCCATCCCGTCGTCGCTCATTTCCTTGACCATATTCCAGGTCAGATATCCTGGCTTTTCCATGAGATTCATGATGAGAAAAATGGTGCCACGGAATCCATATTTTTTCATGATAGGATAGGCGAACTCGTAATTATCGACATATCCATCATCAAAGGTAATCAGAACCGGACGGTCCGGCAATGACCCTTCCCCGCGCATATAGGCATCAAACTGTTCCTGAGTAATAGAATGATAATCGTTGTCGTGCAGATATTTCATCTGTGCTTCAAAGTTTTCAGGCTTCATAGTGAGACATGTCTCATAGCGGTTGTTGACCTGATGATAATTGAGGACGGGAACCCCCGTCAGATGATAATTGGTCGATCCAAAATACCAATACGCAAAGATACCGGCTACAAGAACGATGACTGTAAAAAGAATACCTAAAAACCAGGAAAAAAATTTTTTCACATTAAAACTCCCTTGTCCTGACTCTAAGCAATTCATATCTGTTTAAGGATATCACAACATGTGTGTACTGACAAGGATTTTTTCGCACTAAATATGATTTATTGTTTTGATAAACCCATTTTCCCGGAGCCAGTTCTTGTCTTTTTGTTCTAATGCCCGCTGCAGGTCTTTCAAGCAGACATTTTCCGTTTCCGCCGTTTCCCGCACGTGAACGAGGTACTGTGTATCTTCGAAAATGTATTCTTTTAATTCTTCAGGATCTACGATGCCTCTTATGGCATAACGGATGTCTTCCGATTCCTGCACGATATGGAGGATTTCCTTCCAATTGTCGTATTCCTGTTCAGAGAGGATGAATTCCCCCATCACGCCCGTATCGAGCCGCTCCTGGGAACAAATGACGCTTTTTGCGTAATCGACGCCGCTGCTGCGGTCGTAAACGTGGAGTTCCCGTTCTTCATTGTTGACGTATACTATCATGATTAGTGTCTCCTTCATTAAAAATATTTTCTATTATATCATATTAACGTTTATTCCATAGCATCTTTTGTCACATAAAATGATGCTGTCCAATGTAAAATTACAGTAAAAACGCTTTCCTTCTCCGCAACGATGGTATACTATGGTTGCATACAACATGTATTCTGGTATACAGGAGGCAATACGATGAAATCAACCCCTTCTCTAAAGGAAATGAATGACCTATATCAAACCTTGTTCGAACTTCGCCAGAACGTTTTGGAGCAGGGCATGAAAATGTATCAAGCTGTTTCTCCATCTATCCGGCGCAGCTCCTTCCGCTTCAGTGCCCTGAATCTGGCTTTTTATCTTGCCATACGCTGCCACGACCTGCGGCCCCTGCAGGAAAAGCTGCTGTTATTGGGATTATCTTCACTTGGGCGCAGCGAAGCCCGTACGATGGCGAATCTCGATGCCGTCATCGCTTCATTGGGGCGAATCTGCAACAAGCAGGAACATGAACTCATCGCCTATCCTGCACCAAAATGGTTTTTCCACGGCAGCCGCCTGCTGGCTCATAATTCCAATCTGATATTTGGCAGTCATCCTGATGCATCCTATACGAATATTATGGTGACTATGCCGCCGGAAGCAGCTACGGACTACAAACTGGTCCGCAATCTTCTCGAAGCAGGCATGGACATGGCCCGCATCAACTGCGCTCATGATACACGGGATATGTGGCAGGCCATGCTGCACCATATCCATAAAGCGGAAAAGGAAACAAAGAAACGCTGTAAAATCTACATGGACCTGGCCGGTCCGAAAGTCCGCATTTCCCAGGTATTAGTCCCCGGTGATGACGACCGTGTCTTTACAGATGATTTCTTTTTCCTCGCCCGTGGAAAAATTTCCGATTACCCTGCCGATTATACAGGAAATGTCATCATTACCTGTAGTATCCCCCAAGTATTCGATCATCTTCAGGAAGGCGATTCCGTCGTCATCGATGATGGCAAACTGAATTGTGTCGTCACCAGGCTTACGCCTCAGGGAGCCTATCTGCGCGTCATTTCGACAAAAGCCAAGGGATTCCGTCTGAAAAATAAAAAAAGCTTGAATTTCCCTAAAACACCACTGGACATTACGCCCCTGACGAAAAAGGATCTGACTGATCTCGATTTCATTATCCATCATGCCGACGCAATCGGCTATTCGTTCGTCCGCAGCCGCGATGATATTCTCCTGTTGCAGGATGAACTGTACAAACGGATGGGAAATAAAGCACGGAACATGGCTATCATCGCAAAAATAGAGACCAGAGACAGTGTGCATAATCTGCCAGAAATCATCGTCCAGGCCGCTTCCCGGAATCCCTTTGGCGTCATGATTGCCCGGGGCGATCTGGCCGTTGAAGCGGGATATCATCGTCTGGCAGAGCTGCAGGAAGAAATACTCTGGATTTGTGAAGCTGCCCATATTCCCGTCATCTGGGCTACACAGGTTCTGGAAAACCTTGTCAAGACAGGCATTCCGTCCCGGGCTGAAATCACCGATGCCGCCATGAGTGAACGGGCCGAATGCGTCATGCTCAATAAAGGACCGTACATCGTAAAAGCCGTTTCCAGCCTGGCGGATATTGTTAAGCGTATGGAAGGCCATCAGTATAAAAAAGCACCCCAGCTGCGCACGCTCCATATCGCATCAGATGCGCTGAAAGCATTCGATAATTAAATTATTGACTTTTGTTGTTTATATTATTGACATATGTCGTTATATGATGTATACTCTTTAATAGAAGAAAGATTCAGTATAGTCAGGTTATATTAAGGAGGAATTCATATGATGACAAATGGCAAAATTGCCGTAACCTATGACAACGGCAGCGTATTCCAGCATTTTGGACGGACAGAAGCATTCAAGTTTTATACAGTAGAAGACAAAATCGTAACGGGGAGCGAAATCATTTCCACCAACGGTGTCGGCCACGAACCGCTGGCCCAGTGGCTCAAAGATCACGGTGCTGACGTACTCCTCTGTGGCAATATGGGACCGGGAGCGCGTAATGCCCTGCAGCAGGCTGGTATCCCCTTCTACTGTGGCGTTCAGGGATCCTGTGACGAAGCCGTACAGGCATTCCTGGAAGACCGGCTGCAGTATAATCCGGATGCCACCTGCAGCGGCGGTCATCATCAGCACCACGCCGGTCATGGTCATACATGCAATCATCAGTAGTCCTACCGGACAAGAGTACAGCGGAAATCACATCAGCTGTACTCTTTTTACGTTTTCTTACTGCGTTAACAGAATTACTGTTTTCCCCTTTTTCCGGCTCGTGTTTATAATAAAAAGTAACAAAAGAGCACGTGTTCTGCAGCACAGCTTTTGTCTGTTCCTGCGTCGTCTGCAGCTGGATACGAAAATCCTCTTACATGTCCCTTTTAGGATTCTTGTATGCTGATTTTAGCAGGAATATATTTATATCGAGACTCCCTGAAAAAGGGGCTGCAGCAAAGTGAACCAGAAGCATTCACCTTGCTGCAGCCCCTTTTTCCACGCACAGATTTTCTTTAATGGAAATATCCATTCATGTAAGACTATCTTTAATGAACTCTTTCGTACATTCAATGAACGCCCTGGCCGGGACAGAACATTCACTAAAGGAAGCCACTGTCAGGATAATATCACAAGTCAGGGACGGTGAAATCGGCCGTGCTGTGAGTCCCGGATGCATAGGAGCATAAAAATCCCACATATAAACGGGAAGCAGACTGACACAAGGTGTCTGTTCCAGTTTTTTCAACATGACATAATTGCAGTTGGACGTAAACGTCGAAAGAGGCTGCAGATTATACTTTTTCATGTACTCGGCTACATTCGATTCCAGACCATGGCGTGAACGGAACATGAGTACCCGGGACTGCTGCATTTCTTCTGCCGTAATGCATTCGTTCCGGGACAAAGGGTTCTGTTTGGACAGGACAGCCACATAAGGATTGACATTGAGGATAATCCATTCATTTTCATAATCTGGCTGTTTCGTCGTAATCGTAATATCGGCAACGCCGCTGCGCACCCATTCGGCTAGCGTTTTAGGACTGTTCTCTTCCAGAATGTCCACATCAATATTGGGGTATCGTTCCTGAAAGCGCTCGACGACAGGCAGTATGATGGCACAGGCCGTGCTGGTGAATCCGGCAATGCGCAGGCGGCCCAAATGAATGCCCTTGATATTTTCACACTGCTCTTCCAGCCGTTCTTCCACTTCTACGAGCTGCCGGGCATAGGGCAGGATGGCGTGTCCTTCTTTGGTCAGAACAACACCTTTGTTGCTCCGCTGTAGCAGGCTGAAACCACATTCATTTTCCAGGGAATTCATCATCTGGGTCACCGCCGACGGCGTATATCCCAGTTCCCGCGCAGCCTGGATGAAGCTTCCCTTGCGGGCTGCCGTGAGAAAGACTTTGTATTTTTCTATATTCATACAATCACCGCTTTTTCTGTAATTCATATACGGTAACTTCCCGGGAGCACAAGACCCGGAAAGGCAGCCAGTGGCCCGTACCGCGATTGACATACCCATAGCAGCCGTCTTTTTGGAACAGGCCGCGGAGATATTTAAATCCTACGGCCTGGACTAAAGGCCCGATAGGTGCAAACTGGGCACCATGGGTATGACCACACATCGTAAGAGGAATATGATGAGCGAATCCTTCATCGATGAAGGCCGAATTGTGTGCCAGCAGAATCGTAAATGCACCTTCTGGTATTCCCTGCAAGGCTGTCTGCGTATAGTCCCGGCGCTGTTCATCGTGGAGACGGCCGCTGGGGGCAAAACTGAAATCTGTGCCGGCAATATAAAGGGGCCTGTTATCCCTTCCGGAACGGCCGGAAAGATTCCGTCCCCCTCCGGGACTGGCACAGAAATGGCTGTTGCGTACGATACGTATGGGTGTCGATTCCAGCATGTCTGTAATATCCGCCAGTCCCCGGTAATATTCATGGTTGCCGTAGCAGAAATCAATGCCATCGGGAAACAAAGCGGCTCCCTCCATAAGGACCTGCCGGCACTGAGGAAGCCGGCTCAGCTCATCGATGAGATCCCCTGTAATTTCCAGGCGGTTGACTTTTTCCGCTGCCAGGCGCTCCATCGCTGTTTTTAAGTCCTCCGGGCTGAAAAACAGCCCAATATGGCTATCAGAAATCTGTCCGATGCGGTACCCTTCCAGATAATCAGGTAAGTCCGGAAAGGAAAGGGGAAGTTTGGTCACAGCCAGATAACTTTCGCCCACGACATTTCCCAGTCCGCTCGTCGCTGCTGCCGCTACGGGAACGGCAGCGGCCATCCCTTTCAGGAATGTCCGCCGGCTCATGGATGGCCCCTGATGTTCCCCGGCAGTCATATTTTCTGCCGGTGTAACCGGTCGGCCGCGCCGCTTCAGCCGGTAAAAAAAGATGCCAGCCGCCAGCACCGCCAGGACAGGAAATGCCAGGAGAAAGGTGAGGAACCAGCTCACTGACGCCAAAGCTCCTATATGGAGCCCCATCAGGCGGATGCCCCCCGTCAGACCGGGGAACCAGTGGCTGTACCAATACAACTCCCCTGCCCCCAGCGCCGAGCAGCATGCCGTGAGCAAAGCAATTTTCTTTCCCTGTCCGCCTTGTACGATGTAGTTATATAGTACGCCTGCTGCTACGGAAAAACAGGACAGGATTACCATAAAATTAATAAAAAAAAGACCTTTCATCTAAACTATGGCAGTGATTTTTCCATGGGGCCCGGCCCAGGGAACCTGCGTGTAGCCAGCCTGTGGCAGCCACTGCCAATCCTCCTTATCCAATAGCGTCCCATTTGCATACGGGGCTGTATATATCGTCATCTGCCAGACTTTGTGGGAAAATACATGACGCAGTGTACCGACTGGCCCGCTGGCACTGCCGGCGCGGATTCCTGCTTTTTTCAGAACTTCTCTGGCTGCATCCAGCCCGGCATTTCCCTTTCCCACGGCATTGGGAAATTCCCACATAGAAGCGAGCAGTCCCTTTGCCGGACGGCGATGGATGAGCCAGGACTGCCGGTCGGAAACGACCAGAACGGTTATATCCACCGCAGGCTTGTCTTTTTTGACAATGCGGACCGGAAGTTCCGTCTCCCGCCCTTTTTCATGGGCAAGGCAGCAGGAAACAAGAGGACATTCCTGACAGCGCGGATGACGGGGAATGCAGATCGAAGCTCCCAGGTCCATGAGCGCTTCATTGAAATCGCCCGGCGCATCGTCGGGGATGACATCCTGTGCCAGGCGGGTAACTTCTTTTTTTACTTTCGCCGATAAAATATTATCCTCTATGAGGTACAGGCGGGAAAAGATGCGGAGCACGTTGCCATCGACAGCCGGGACCGGCCGGCCATAGGCAATACTGAGGACTGCCCCGGCCGTATAGGCACCGACTCCTTTGAGTGACAGCATATCCTTTTCCCTATCCGGTACCTTTCCGCCGTACCGGGCCTGCACTTCACAAACGGCCTGATGGAGATTGCGTGCCCGCGAATAATACCCCAGCCCCTGCCATTGGCGCAGCACTTCTTCCTGAGTGGCACTGGCCAGGGACGCCACCGTAGGAAAATGATCCAGCCAGTTTTCATAGTACGGCCGGACGGCTTCGACTTTCGTCTGCTGCAGCATAATTTCTGAAACCCATACTTTATACGGATCACGCGGCGAAGTGCGCCAGGGCAGGTCACGGCGGTGAGTCCGGAACCAGCCGAGCAGCAGCTGCGGCCAGTCATGGGCTGTTTCGTTGTGTATCGTCATAAACGGTTCATACCTCTGTTTTTTCAATGTAATCACACCGGAATGCCAGTCTGGCTCCGGTGCTTTATATTATACCACATCCCCTGCCATATATCGTATTTGAAAAAGCGTATCTCTATGCTACAATATACGGTAGGTATTAGTAAAGGAGTCCGTCATAATGGAACACAATCCGTCATTACATACATTGATATACAATCTGGACCTGGGCAGGACAAAGCCGGATACGGTGCACCGCGACGCGTCGTACTGCCCGTTCTGCGATGTGGCACATTTAAAAAACATCATGGAAACGCGGGGACACATGATATGGCTGGAAAATGCCTATCCGGTCCTCAAGGATTCCTGGCAGACACTAATCATCGAAAGTGACGACTGCGACGGTGAATTTTGTGAATATACGCCGGATTATGCCACAAAGCTCATCGATTTCGGTCTGGAAAAGTGGCAGCAGGTCAAAGAAATGGGGCGCTTCCGTTCCGTCGTTTTTTACAGGAATCACGGTTACATGTCCGGTGGAACTATTCATCATCCCCATTCCCAGATAGTCGGATTTGAAAACTATGATTATCATGACGACATCAAGCTCTACCATCTCCTGGGGACGCCCATCATCGAAGAAGACGGTCTGGAAATCAATCTTTCAACCCGTCCCATCATCGGCTTTTATGAAGTCAACCTGATTCTTGAAAACAAGGAAAAACTGCCAGAGTTCGTTCGCTATATGCAGCTCGTCGCCCACTACTTCATCCACGATTTCGTGTGGCGCAACGAAAGCTATAACATCTTTTTCTACGATTTTCCCGGTGACAGCCGGCTCTTTGTCAAAATAGTCCCACGTTTTCTTACCAATCCGCTGTACGTAGGATATATGATTGCCCAGGTCGCCAACAAGGGACATCAGCAGCGGGTTATAGAAAAACTGCGTACCATTTTATCGGAAAGGAAATAATATATGCGTTTATTTGCAATCGGTGATTTACATCTGTCCGGCAATCCGCCTAAAAAGCCCATGGAGGTCTTTGGTCCCCGCTGGATCAATCACTGGCAGCGGATCCGGGAAGACTGGCTCAGCCGTGTCCATGAAGACGACGTCGTCCTCATCGCCGGTGATACATCGTGGGCCATGCATCTTAAAGAAGCTCAGGAAGATCTCGACGAAATCCGGGAACTTCCCGGCACGAAATATATCATCCGCGGCAATCACGATTACTGGTGGGAAAGTGCCGGCAAGTTAAACCGCCTCGATGAAGGAAAGGGCATGCACTACTTATACGGCAGCACCGTCACTCTCGACGAAGGCCGCATCGCTGTCTGCGGTACTCATGGCTGGGTCTGCCCCGGCGACATCCACTACCATGAAGAAAAAGACGCCAAACCTTACCGCCGGGAACTGCTCCGCGTCGAACGGTGCCTGCAGGAAGCGGCAGCACTGAATTGTGAGCACACGATTCTGCTTCTCCACTACCCGCCGGTCTGTGATCTGACAAGACCCAGCGGTTTTACAGAACTTCTGGAAAAGTATCACGTTCCTCTGTGCGTGTTCGGCCATCTCCACGGCATGCAGCCCAACACCATGTTCCCCCGCAGATATAACGGGACATTGCTGCAACTCGTCTCTGCCGATTACCGGGACTGCCAGCTGCTGGAAATTACATTTGATGATAAAGGAGAAGAATCATGAGCCAGATTGCCCAGAAACATCTATTAGCCGGGTTCATCTTCGGCGATAAAGAAAATAACGAATACATCTATCTGCCCGGTGGCGAAGTCGGCACGGAACATCCACTCTGCGTGTATGAACACGATGGTTCCCGGGAAGATATTCCCCTGGAAGAAGCAGGCTATCTCGTCGGCCATCTGACGCTGAAGCCGTGCAGTCATCCCGTGCTGGGAAAAAAGTCGTTTTAATGCAATATGAGGCCGCAGCATAATGACATGAACCATTCATTTTGCTGCGGCCTCCTTTATTTGCCGTTCATAGCGGTTTTTGCGACAGTCATCCGAATGAAACGAATCAGCAGGCTTTCAGAGTAAACCAGAATGTTACGCCGTCCGGTTCATTGTACACGCCATACGTTTCATGGTGCAGTTTCAATAAGGCTGCCACGATTCCCAGACCCAGGCCATGACCGCCAAAAATACGCTGGGATTTACGGGTCCTGGCGGCATCTACTTTATAGAACGGTTCCCAGACGCGGCTCAGGTCATGCTCCGGTATCTGGATTCCCTGATTGTAGATACTGATGGTATAACGGTCTCCCGAACGGACGGCAGAAAGAATAATACGTCGTCCTTTTTCCGTATAGTCGATAGCATTGGAAAGGAAATTGCTAAGGACTGTATCAATGCGTTCCGGATCGGCATAGACGACCATTTCTTCAGGCAGGCAGCACGAAAACCGGATTTCTTTTTCCTTCAGGACTCCTTCGAAACGGCAGCGCGCTTCTTCTACGAGAGCCCGGAAATCAAACTCCGTCATATCGATGCGGAACGTCCCCGTTTCCAGCCGTGACAGGTTGAGCAGGTCCTTCACCAGATGATCCATCTTCATCGTCTCACTGTGTATGACCTTGCAGTAATGCTGCCTCGTCGATTCATCCACATCGAGACTGTCCAGCCCTTCGGCATATCCCTGGATAAGGGCCAGTGGCGTCTTCAGCTCATGAGACACAGCAGAAATAAATTCTTTACGCATCTTTTCCACTTCATTGGCTTTTTTTAGCTGTACTTCCAGTTCGCTATTTGCCTGTTTGAGCTCTGTAAGGGCCGTATTCAGCTGATTAGACAAATTATTCAGGCTCTGGCCCAGTTCCCCGATTTCATCATTGCGCGTATTCGTCCATTTATGGGAAAAGTCGAGATGGGCCATAGCAACAGACAGCTTTTTCAGATGAATCAACGGCTTCGTCAGGGCGTTGGTAAACAGGATGGAACCGATGATGGCAACAAACAGCCATATGATACCGCACAATGCAACGAAATTCTGCACGACGACAACGGTCGCTTCCAGTGGTTCCAGCGGTTGGGAAACAATAACGTAACTATTACGGTCTTCGTCTACAGGATAGACATAACTGATGAATCGCATGTGATCGTCCCGGCCGTCAATGTAAATTTCATTAGTTTCATCCTGGCTTAAGGCTTCGCCATTGAACAGTTTGCGCATGATGGTGACATGCCGTGGCTCTTTCATCGGCTGCTCTTCCCCATCGGGATTGAGCCTTTTCAGTCCTGGGGCAGTAAATTCCTGCTGTCCCTTGAATGACGGTCTTCCCAGTACAGCTTTCCGGTTCGGCATGGACGAATACACAAGATGCTGATTGTCCACGATATAAATGACAGAACTGTTCTGCTGGCTAAGGCGGTCGAACTGTTCTGTATTATCGGTCCCGGCTTCGTGGTACATGCGGCCGATATCCTTGGACATAGATATAAGTGTGTCCTTCCTGTATTCCAGATAAAAAGTCTTAAAACCTATCCCAATAGCCAGCATGAGCAGCAGCGCCGACAAAATCGTAAAGGCAGCAAGGAAAAAGCATGTTTTTTTGCGCAGTGATATCTTCATCATTTCGACGCTTCGTAACGGTACCCGTAACCACGTACGGTTTTAATGACATATCCTTTGTCACCGAGTTTAATGCGCAGTCTGTTAATATGCGTATCAACCGTGCGAAGATCGCCGTAATATTCATAATTCCAGACTTTATTGAGAATCTGGCGGCGGCTCAGCGCTTTGCCGGCATTGGTCATGAGATAGTTGAGCAGTTTATATTCTGTCGGACTGAGATCAACGTTTTTGCCATCGATGACGACCTGACGGGCATCTCGGTCAATAGATACACCTTCAGCCGCCTGGGGTTGTTCTTCTTCAGCTTGTACGCGGCGCAGCAGCGCTTTTATTTTGGCTACGAGAATTTTGGGGCTGAAAGGTTTGGTTATATATTCATCGACACCCAGATCGTAGGCAAAGAGCTGGTCTATTTCTTCACCTTTCGCCGTCAGCATCATAATAGGTACAGTCGATTCCCGGCGGATTTCCCGGCAGACCGTCCACCCGTCGTATCCAGGCATCATGACATCGAGAAGAATCAGATCCGGATGTTCTGACCGGTATTTTTCCAATGCTTCTTTTCCATCAGCAGCTTCTACGATTTCATAGCCTTCTGGTTTTAAAAAATCAATGACCAGCTGCCTCATCAATTGTTCATCATCGGCAATCAGTATCTTTTCCATAATCTTCTCCTATTCTATTTTAATAATCTGCCTGCGTTCGGGCAGCTTTATCAGCAGTTGTCCGATATCAGTTCCCCCTATCGTCAGATGAGGGGCAATTTCCTGCAATGGCACGAGGACAAAAGCCCGCTGTGTCAGATATGGATGGGGCAGTGTCAGCTCTGCGGTCCGGCAGGTCACGTCAGGACTGTACACGAGGTCTATATCGATCGTGCGGGCTCCCCATTTTTCGTGCCGTACCCGGCCCAATGCCGTTTCCACAGCCTGACACTTCCGGAGAAATTCCACGACAGGGAGCGATGTCTCTGCCAGTGCTGCCGCATTGATGAACGGCGGCTGATTCTCTTTTCCCCAGGGCGGAGTTTCATAAAAGGATGATACAGCAGCCAGACGCACCCCGTCAAGAGCCGATATGGCACGGACCGCCTGCTGCAGCGTTTCCTTCCGTCTGCCCAGATTAGCCCCCAGGCTCAGATAGACCCTGATCACGACCGGCTCCGCCTGATGACAAAGGTCACATCATCAAAATGACCGTCAATGGGCGCCTGCGGCTTGTGGAGTGTCACTTCCACCGCCTGTATCCTGTGATACGTATCAAGTACCGTATCGGCAATAACGGCAGCTACTTTTTCGATCAGTTTGTATGGCCTGCCTTCGACGATTTCCTGTACTGTCGTATAGACGGCACTATAATCTACTGTATCTTTGATGCTGTCACTTTGCACGGCATCGCTTGTATCCAGTTCCATGATCAGATCGACGGAAAAAGGCTGCCCCTTTCTCGTTTCTTCCGGAAATACGCCGTGATACCCATAAAAATGCAATCCTTTTAATACTATTTTATCCATAGGAATCTCCTTATCCACTTATTCCGGCCGTAATGCATCGGCCATTTTACACATGCGTGCTATAGGTCCGACGTCATGGACGCGGACGATAGCCGCCCCGTCGAGTACACCGGCTACACAGGTTGCACCTGTTCCTTCCATGCGTTCCGTCACAGGAAGATCCAGGATGCGTCCGATGAACCCTTTACGGCTCGTACCGAGAAGCAGCGGATAAGGCAGGTCCGTCAGTTCGCGGAGATGTTTCATGACGTACACATTCTGTTCAAACGTCTTGCCAAACCCGATTCCCGGATCAGTAATAATGTTATCGCGGCTGACACCGGCAGCGTCGGCAATAGCTACGGAGCGGGCAAAAAAAGCCTTCATATCGCCTATGATATCGCCGTATTCCGTCCCATCCTGATTGTGCATGACGATGACCGGCACGTCGAATTCAGCGGCGACGGCGGCCATTTCTCCCGGTTCCGGGGCGTATTGCAGTCCCCATATATCATTCATGATGTGGGCACCGCAGGACATGGCATAATGTGCCGTCTTGGCCTTGTAGGTATCGACCGATACGGGAACCGGGCAGTCTGATACGAGGCGGCGCAGGATGGGTTCCAGTCGGCTGATCTCTTCCTCTGCCGAAATAGGGGTAAACCCCGGCCGTGATGATTCGGCGCCAATGTCGATGATATCGGCACCGGCCGCTACCATATCTTCCATATGGTGAAGAGCCTTATCCACGTCATTCCAGCTCCCGCCGTCCGAAAAGGAATCGGGCGTATAATTCAATATGCCCATAATCAATGTCTTATCCCCGACAGTAAGAGTCTTGCCATCTTTCCAGTGATACGTGCGATGTTGTCTTGTCATTCCTGTGCATCCCCTTCCATAAGCAGTTTCCATGCCTGATGCCCTGCATCGGTACCGTCGGCCAGACATCCCAGCCCGGCCTGGGTAATAATATCTGAATCGCCGCCCAGATGATTGCGCATGGAAAGGCACAAATGAGTCCCCCGGACGATGACCAGGGCACCTCTGGCCCCCAGTCCATCCTGAACGGCTTTACATATTTCATAGGTAAATCGTTCCTGAAGCTGCGGTCTGCGGGCCAGTACGTCTACCACTTCGGCAAAGTGGCCAAACCCGGCTATTTTGCCTTCTGCCGGATAATACGCGATGTGAACGATGCCAAAAAAAGGCAGCAGGTGATGTTCACACATGGAATAAAACCGAATGTTGCGTACGGCAACCAGCCCGTCCGACTGGGTAGGGATTAATTCACCCCAGCAGTTTTCCGGATTTTCTTTCAAGCCAGAAAAGAAATGGGAAAAGGCCATAGCTACCCTGTACGGTGTTTTTTCCATGCCGAGTTGTTTGAGGTCCAGTCCCAGAGCCTGCAGAAAATCTCCCGCGGCCTGTACGGCCTTTTCGTTCACTTCAGTCTGCTCCGTCATATGTTTTGAAAAATCAGTCATGACTATACTTCCTTACATTGTAATATAATAAGTTGCAATAAATATCAAGCCGCCGACAATGATCATGAACGGACTGGCATACTGCTGCAGCGTCGTCTGTTCGTGATACAAATAGATTTCTTCCGGTTTTTGCGGATTGTAGCGGATATCGACGGTATCGCCAGCTTCAAAGCTCCACTCACTGTTGCCGAAGGTATAGCGGGCCGTATACTGCTCTGCTCCCGCCTGAAAGCGGATGACGGGGTAATACATATCGCCGCTTTTATTTTTCTGTACGTCAAACTGCACCACCGTGCCCGTTGCCGGAACCGTACAATGCCTCGTCAGGGCACGCAGCCGCCAGCCATGCCAGGTGCCGATACCGATGAACAGCACGCCAAGGACAGCTGGTACATAATAGAAAATGCTCATTGTGCCATGTCTCCTTCTAAGAGGATGGAAACCCTCTCTTAACTATCTCTACATGTGTCTTAAAATATGATACAATAAAAAGCTGAAAGTATCTAGTGCAAACTTATATGAATGAGGTGCGAGATGTCAAAACGTTTTATACAGTCTATTAATTATATGCGTGGCCTTTGTATGCTGGGAGTCATCGGGATCCATGTCGGCTCCGTAGCCCTTCTCAGCCCCTCTCCCAATCTGGGACTGGTCGCCGTGCTGGAAATTCTCTCCCGCTTTTCCGTTCCGGCCTTTTTTTTCCTGTCCGCTTTCGGCATGTTCCTCAGCCAGCCTCTCAATCAGCCCTTTGTATACAAAGAGTACCTGAAGCGCCGCCTGCGCACGGTCCTAATCCCTTACCTCTCCTGGTCCTTATTTTACATGTTGTACGTTTCCGTCATCGGCCATAATTTTACTCTGTTCCATCCCGGACAGTTCATCCGTACACTCTGGTACGGCCTGGCCATGTATCACATCTATTTTCTCGTCATTCTCCTGTGGTTCTATTTTCTCATGCCCCTCTGGCGGCCCCTTTTGCGCTGGATGGATAAGAAACCGGCCCTGTCCTTTACCATTCTCTTTTTCGCCAACATGATATTTAACTTCTATTCCAGTTATATCTGGAATTTTCATTTTGCCAGCCCGATTCTGCAGGATGCCTTCAATTACCGCCTCAATTACGTCGTCCTTCATTATCTGTTCATCTTCCTGTTCGGCGCTTTTACGGCAGAACACTTTTCCGCCGTCTGCGACTGGCTTAAAAATCACGGACTTCTGGTCAATCTCTTCCAGGGGCTTTCCACAGCAGGCATGCTGGCCGCTTATTACGGCATCATGTACTATAAGGGCTATGATGCCCTGTCTGCCGTGTTTACCATCCACCAGCTCAGTCCGGTAGGAATGGTTTATACTTTGTCTACAATGCTGTTCTGCCTGTACTGGTGGCAATGCCGTCCCGTGCCGCGTGCGGTGGATAAAGTGTTTTCTCTCCTGGGCGATTACTCCTATCCCATCTATCTGGTCCATCCCCTGTTTCTGGCACTGCTCACCCATCTGGCATCTCACTTTCATATTTTCCTGCGCAGTCTGTACATCATGGCCATCTACTGCATCGTAACTCTCCTGGCCATCGCCTTTTCCATCGTCGTCACCAAAGCTACACTGCCGCGGTGGCTGCGCATCTGCATCAAAGGAAAATAACCACATACATATAGACGCAGAAAAGAAGCGGCCGCATTAAGCATAAACACGTAATGCGGCCGCTTCCATTTTGTTATTTATTGAGTTTTTCCAGTACTTTCTGCAGTACTTCATCGGCCATGCGGGCCCGTGCCTTGATGACATTATTGCCGTTCTTGATGGATTCGGGATAAAAACTGCTTTTATACTTGCTCTTTTTCGTCTTTGTTACCATTTCCTTGAGCTGGATGGTCTGTTCATCCACGTTGTAGACATAGGTGCAGTAATCCGTCGAATCACCAGCTTTTTCTACCGTATGGAAGGTAAGAGTCTGCATGCCTGCCGGATAGGAAATCTTCGCTGAGCTCATATCAATAGTCGTAAACTGATTGTACTGCCACACTTCTTCCTTGGCAAAAGCCGTAACGGATACAGCCAGGGACAAAACCAGGGCAGCCAGTATTTTTTTCATTTTCAAGAAGAACACCGCCTTTATGTTTACTATGAACTATCGTTTGTTCTATTATACCATATCTTTTCCAATTTCTGTCAATGGCAGAAAAACTGAGACAAAACCGTAACCTGAAAGTATCTGTCAACGGTTGTCGATGGTTTCCGGATAGAGATCGTGCTGAGACAGGCGCTGCCAGGCTACCTGCTCCCAGGGAGTCCCGGCACGGCCGTAATTGCAGTACGGGTCGATGCTGATGCCGCCACGGGGCAGGAATTTCCCCCACACCTCAATGTATTTCGGGTCCATGGCATGGATCAGGTCGTCCATGATGATGTTGACACAGTCTTCGTGGAAGTCCCCGTGATTGCGGAAACTAAACAGATAGAGCTTCAGCGATTTGCTTTCTACCATCCGCTGGTCCGGTACATACGAAATATACAAAGTAGCGTAATCGGGCTGTCCCGTCTTGGGGCAGAGACTGGTAAATTCGGGACAGTTGAACTTGACGAAATAGTCCCGGCCGGGATGTTTATTAATAAACGTTTCCAACAGTGATGGATCATAATCGAACGTATAGGCTGTATGCTGATTTCCCAGAGACGTAACTCCCTGTAATTCTTCCTTTGTGCGGCTCATAAAAAAACTCCTTTCCTACAAAAAAAAGTGCAAGAGTACGGCACGTATACAAGCGGTACGCGCACCGGCTCTTGCACCCTATTTACCAAATGACTTTCCCCAGAACGTGATCAACCGGGACCGGCCCGATGAAGCGGCTGTCACTGCTGTGGTTACGGTTATCGCCCATGCAGAAGACATATCCTTCCGGCACCTGGACTTCCCCTTTGCGGCTATAAGTCATGGGTTCATTGATATACGGTTCATCCAGAGCCTCACCGTTGCGCCATACTTTGCCGTCATGGAAAGCCAGCGTGTCGCCCGGGCGGCCAATGACCCGTTTTACCCAGACATTCTTCGTCTGGAAGCGGGAGCTGAACAGGGCCAGATAATTGTCCATTGGTTCGGCTACGTCATCTTTCCACGTCCGGGGATAGCCGACGCGGCTGTCGATGATGACGATGTCACCGTAATTGGGTACATCTCCCATAATATGTCCCATTTTTGAAATAATCAGATATTCACCGTTATGCAGGGTCGGCACCATGGATTCACCTGAAACCCGTGTCGGCTGCAAAAAGAATATATGGATAACCATGGCAATGGCCAGCGCAATGACAATGGCATAGAGCCATTCCAATATTTCATGTAATACCGTATTCACTATATGTTCCTCCTCGCGTACTTATATATTGTAGCAAAGAGGCCCCTATAAAGCAAGCAATATTTCCACGGCGGCCGGTAAGAACAGGCGTCTTACAACTGTTCCAGGAGCCAGGGAATACGGCTTTCGCCAACAACGGAAATGCCCTCTTTCCTGAACAGGGCCGCTGTCACGCCATCACCTTCTGTAAGAGTGCGCGTAAACGTGCCGTCGTAAATGCAGCAGCTGCCACAGGACGGGCTTTTCTCCTTGAGGACGGCCCAGCGGCAGCCATATAGCCGGGCCAGGCGCAGTGCCTCCCGTGCTCCCCGTTCATACTCAGCGGTCACATCGCGCCCTTCCCGGGTAAACACGCCGTTTTTTGATCGTTCCGCTGCTGGTCTCGGCGTAGCCAGGCCTCCGGCCTGTTCCGGACAGACGGGAATGAGCACGATGTCTTTCCGGCTGCACAATGGGGTAATCTCCGGATACTCCCGGCATTGCCCGTCATAACGGCAGGATTGCCCTAAGAGACAGGCACTGATGATAATAAACTGCATAAATCGCATCTCCTTTCACATTACGAAAGAAAAATTTGTATGTTAAATTTTAGGATACAGAATACAATTCTACATCGCGGCATAATATTTGACAGGTAATTTATCATAAATATTGGATAAACCCTTGTATTTACAGTATTTTATTTCTCCATTCATTCATTTTCGCAAAGGAAAGAATTATTAAAACTAGATTAAATTTCATATTGTGAAATTGAAAAAGTCATTTCCAGATACTATAATTGGAGCCGCAACAGAAAAGTATCTGTGTTATTAAGAGAGGGGATCATCCAATGAAAACAAAACAGCGCAATACAGCCGATCTTTTAGTCGAATGTCTGGAAGAAGAAGGCGTTCATTATATTTTTGGCATTCCCGGCGAAGAAAACCTCGCCATCATGGAAGCGCTGAAAAGATCTAAAATAGAATTCATCACTGTCCGTCACGAACAGGGCGCCGCCTTTATGGCTGACGTCTATGGCAGACTGACCGGCAAGGCCGGCGTCTGCATGGCAACTCTCGGGCCGGGGGCGACAAACCTCATCACCGGCGTTGCCGATGCCGACTGCGACGGGGCGCCGCTAGTTGCTATTTCCGGTCAGGTAGGCACAGACAAGATGCACATTACGGCCCATCAGTATCTGGACCTGCGCTCTATGTTTGAACCGATTACCCGCCGCGCCTATACGGTCGTCCGGCCTGATACGATGGCAGAAATCACACGGCTCGCCTTTAAATATGCCGAACGGGAAAAACCAGGTGCTACCTTCATCGACCTGCCGGTCAATATCAGTAAAATGCCCGTCGGTGACGACGAAAGGCCACTGCAGCGCAAGACCATCCAGCCGGAAACGGCCCTGGAAGCGCAGATTGAAGCCGCTGCATCCATGATTTCCTATGCCAAGAATCCGGTCATCCTCGCCGGAAGCAGCGTTATCCGCAGCCATGCCACGGAAATGCTAACCAAATTTGCAGAAAAGCTGAAACTGCCGGTTATCAATACGATGATGGCCAAAGGGGCTATTCCCTTTGACAATCCCTATTCGATGTGGACTGTCGGCATCCCCATGGACGATTATCAGACGAAGATGTTGGAAAAAGCCAGCCTGGTCATCGCCATCGGCTACGATATCATCGAATACGCCCCGGCTAAATGGCACATGTCCAACGCCGATATCATCCATATCGATACGATGCCGGCCGACATCAACAAAAATTACCAGCCCGAAGTGGAAGTCGTCGGCAATATTCCCGATGCGCTGGAACGGATCATGAATAAAGCAGCCCGCCTGCAGGAACCGGTCCCTTTCCTCAATCTGCGGAAACAGATGGTCGAAGAACATGAAAGCTATGCCCAGGACCTTTCCTATCCTGTCAAGCCGCAGAAAGCACTCATCGACTGCCGGCGCGTCATGGACAAGGATGATATCGTCATCTCCGACGTAGGAGCCAATAAGGTCTGGGTTGCCCGCCATTATAACTGCTATAAGCCCAATACATGCATCATCTCCAACGGATTCGCCACCATGGGTCTGGCCGTCCCCGGCGCTATTGCCGCAAAACTGGTCCATCCTGACAGAAAAGTGCTGGCCATAACTGGTGATGCCGGCTTCATGATGAACTGCCAGGAATTCGAAACGGCTCACCGGCTGGGAACGAATTTCGTCACCCTCATCTTCAATGACCGCAGCTACGGCCTGATCAAATGGAAGCAGGACATGCAGTACGGCCATCACGAATACGTCGATTTCACCAATCCTGATTTCATGAAATTTGCCGAAAGCATGGGGGCCATCGGCTACCGCATCGAAAAGGCGGAAGACCTGCTGCCGACGCTCATCAAATCCTTCAAGCAGGATAAACCAGTCATCATCGACTGCCCCATCGATTACAGTGAAAATATGAAACTGACCCATCATCTGGAAGAACTGATGAAGGAACTTTGAGAAAGGTGATCTTACGAAAAAATGCCGCTATGAACGCGGCATTTTTTTTGCATTTTCCAGCGCAGACAGCAGTGTATCGGGAAGATGCTGATCTTCTTCGTTGTGACCGAAGATAACGGCTATTTCAACGAAATCGCCATGCTGCCAGGCCAGAACATAAATGGACTCGGTAAAATAAGACTGGTTGATGAGCAGTACGTGACGCAGCCGGCTTTCATAGAACGTCGTCCCCCGCACTTTCCGTGCCGTGAATGGCTGAACCAGTTCAAATTCTGATGGGAGAGAAATACGGAGCCGGTTATTGGCATGGCTGGCCAGCGTCTGCGCCGACGGGCGGCTGCCAATATCGCGGAGATAGGCATTCTCCTGCTGTTTTCCTTCTACGGCCGCTTCCACCTGCCATATGTCAAGGCTGTAGCGCAACATGTATCCGTATTGAAAACTGGCATCATCCTTTTCTACAATCTGCCAGCATACCGGTTCAGCCGGATATATTTCTTCCAGCATACGTACGACATCATTGCCATAGGACCGGGCTGTCAGAAATGGCTGCGTCCCTTCTTCCATCGTGATATCCGGAGGCACTGTCACGATTCCCCAGTTGTCAAACCGCGTTTCCACGCCTTTATCTTTATCTTTCGCCATTACAGGCAGGCTCAGGCAGATAAGAGCCAGAGCCAGAAGACACCATTTACCCTTCACGAGCTACCCTTCCTTCTCCTATTGCTTACAAGTATAATTCATTGTACCGTATTTCTTTTATAAAGTCCACTGGCCGGACCCGTCCTATTCATTCTGCGCACAATATGGTACAATAAAATAAAAAAATGAATAGCGAGGGATGAAATAATGGATTTCACACTTACTCTGCAGTCTTCTGCAGAAACAACAGAAAAAGTTACCGAACAGAATACAGCTATCCGCTACGCCAGCGGCACGGCCCCCGTCTACGCCACACCGGCACTGGTAGGCCTCATGGAACACGCCGCCGTTCTGGCCGGTGATTCCCAGCTGCCGGAAGGCTATAGCACCGTCGGCATCTCCATGAACGTCAAGCACCTGTCGGCCACTCCTATTGGCCTTACGGTTCGTGCCAAAGCCGTCCTGACAGAACAGGACAGACGAAAACTGACCTTTACCATCCAGGCCTGGGATGATGCCGGACTCGTTGGGGAAGCCGTTCACGAACGGTTCATCATCGAATCGGCACCGTTTGTCGCCAAGGCGGAAAGCAAACTGAAAAAATAACTTCGTAAGCAAAACCCCACAGGAAGGAATCATCCTCCTGCGGGGTTCTTCTATTTCTGCATCTCCTGCTTATCTACCCTTTTTGTCTTTATCCATTTCATGCTGCAGACGCACCAGATCCTGCAGCGTAATGTGATCGACGACATCGTTGATAGCCGTAGCCAGTTTCTTCCACACATACTCTACAGCGCACGGCGGCAGATCAGGGTTGATTTCCGGGACAGGTGACAAATCACCTTCCATCAGACGCAGTATTTCACCTATGGTAAACTCTTCAGGCGGCCGTGCCAACCGGTAGCCGCCAGCCGGACCGCGGGCACTGAATACCATGCCGCCCCGTCCCAAACGTGTGACAATCTGTTCCAGATACTTCTCGGAAAGATGCTGGTGATCCGCTATCCCCTTGATGGAAATATAGCGGGGCTCCTGTTCGTGCATAGCCAGTTCCAGCATCAGACGCAATGCATAACGACCACGGGTAGATATTTTCATGGAGATTACCTCTTCTCACTATTGGGTAATAACGGCTAAGATATCTCCTGTCTTAACGTTATCACCGACCTGGACACGGATTTCATGAAGGGTTCCATCAGCTGTGGCAGTAATATCGTTCTGCATCTTCATCGCTTCCAGTACGACCAGTACATCACCTCTCTTGACTGACGCACCACTTTCTGCCTTGACTGCGGAAATCTTGCCCGGCATAGGAGCTTTTACCGTGATGGCTCCTTCCGGAACCGGGCCTTTGGGAACAACCGGCGCTGCCGGAGCCGGCTGGGCTGCCGGTGCTTTCTGTACAGGCTGCGCGGCTGGAGACGGTGCCGGAGCTGCAGCAGGAGCAGCCGGCGCAGCTGCCTTCTGAGGGGCGCCAACTTCTTCTACTTCTACTTCATAGGTCTTGCCATTGACAGTTACGTTAAATTTTTTCATTATACTAATTCCTCCTGGAGTCCAATTTCTCTTATCTCATACCAGCCAGACGGCCTGCCATGACCCAGCCACGGCTCTGATGCGGCCGGGTTGTATCCCGCCGTATCGACCGGATGGCTGCAGGGCTGTAACCGCAGGCGGCAACGGCAGCCATGATAACGGCTACGACTTCAGGCGGTATTTCACTATCCGATGGGACGTCTTCTATAGCATCTGTTTCCGGCTCTTCCACAGAGGCAGTCTGCACCGGTTCTTCTGCCACAGTTTCCGCCACTTCCTGCACAGCCGGTTCTGCCGGTTCTACAGGAGACGAAGCTGCTGCCGGAGAGGCCGGAGCCGCAGCCAGTTTTTCTTCTGCCGCGTTCAGGCGTGCCTGAAGGCCATCCCGTTCTTTCTGCAGGGCTTTTACATCCGCAGCCAGCGATTGAATCTTGCTGTTTAAAATATACCAGCCGAGCAGGAGCAGCACAGCCAGGGCAATCAGGGCCGCTAATACGAGTTCCATCGAAATGGCTGATGTTTCTTCCATGACCTGATTCCCCCTTATAACGGAATATTACCGTGTTTCTTCTGCGGCCGGTCTTCCCGCTTGCTGTAGAGCATAGCCAGGGCATTGATGATGCGCGGACGCGTTTCTTTCGGATCGATGACGCAATCGACATAGCCGTGTTCCGCCGCTTTGTACGGTGTCAGGAATTCCTTGATATATTCCTGTTTCTTGGCTTCCTTGTCGGGATCGCGTTTGAAAATGATGTCAGCTGCTCCATCAGGTCCCATGACGGCGATTTCCGCTGTCGGCCAAGCAAATACCATGTCGGCGCCGAGCTGGCGGCAGCACATGCCGATGTAGGCGCCGCCGTAGGCTTTGCGCGTGACGACCGTCACTTTGGGAACCGTCGCTTCGCAGTATGCGTAGAGCAGTTTGGCACCGTGGCGGATGATGCCGCCGTGTTCCTGATTGATGCCCGGCAGGAATCCTGGTACGTCCACGAAGGTGACGACAGGGATATTGAAGGCATCGCAGAAGCGGATGAAGCGGGCAGCCTTGTCGGACGCATTGATGTCGAGGCAGCCGGCTAGGAATTTAGGCTGATTGGCAATGATACCCACGCTCTGGCCGTCGAAACGGGCAAAGCAGGTAATCATGTTCATGGCATAGTTTTCCAGCACCTGATAGATTTCCCCGTTATCGACGCAGGATTTGATGACATCAACCATATCGTAAGCTACGTTGTCGCTGTCGGGAATGATGGAATCGAGGGATTCATCCATCCGTCCGGGATCATCGGACGAATCGTATACGGGAGCTTCTTCCATGTTATTGCTGGGCAGGAAATCGAGCAGGTATTTAATCTGCTCGATGCAGTCCGTTTCGTTTTCACAGGCAAAATGCGCCACGCCGGAAATGGTATTGTGCGCTACGGCACCGCCCAGGTCTTCTGCCGTCACTTCTTCCATAGTGACCGATTTGATGACCTTCGGTCCCGTAATGAACATGTTGCTCGTGTTCTTTACCATGTAGATGAAATCGGTCAGAGCCGGACTGTAGACGGCACCGCCGGCACAGGGTCCCATGATGACAGAAATCTGGGGAATGACTCCGGACGCCTTGGTATTATTCATAAAGATGCGGCCAAATCCGGAAAGGGCATCGACGCCTTCTTGGATGCGGGCACCGCCGGAATCATTGATACCGACAATGGGAGCTCCCATTTTGAGAGCCATTTCCTGTACCTGGCAAATCTTGTGGGCATGCATTTCACCGAGAGACCCGCCTTCGACGGTAAAATCTTCTGCATAGGCAAAGACGAGGCGGCCATTGACATTGCCGTATCCCGTGACGACGCCGTCGCCGGGGATTTCCTTCTTTTCCATGCCAAAATTGGTGCAGCGGTGATGGATAAACTGGCTGATTTCGGTAAAACTGCCTTCGTCAAAAAGCATATGCAGCCGTTCCCGGGCTGTCATCTTCCCTTTTTCATGCTGTTTATCAATTTTCTGCTGGCCGCCGCCCATTTCTATCGTATCAAGCTTCTGATGCAGGAGCTCAATCTTTTCCTGAACTGTTGCCATAATGCACCTCCAATACACTTTATCGCATAGTTATTATATTTTATCATATTTCCCATGTTTTTACTACGGTCATTCTCTATTTATTATAATACTATTTTACTCATCATTCCACAAAAATTTGTAAATACGTACACCGTATCATCATAAGGAAACAAAATGCCGCGGCAGCTGGCATACAATACCAGCTGCCGCGGCAGAAAACGGACGCAACATATATAGAAACTCTGAATATAAACGAAGCCCCTTCAGTCAGCATAGCTGACAGCTTCCCCTCACGAGGACGCCACTTTCCCTGCAAATAATCCCTTCCTACTGATGGAGGAAGAAGGCTTTTCCTTCTTCTGTTTCACATGTGAGGTCGCAGTCGGGAGACAGGGTATGGCCATCGAGGACGTAGACGACGGCACGGCACCAGTCACGGATCATCGCTTCGGTGAAGTGCAGGAGGTAGGCCACGTCCACAATATAATCCAGCTGATCATTATAAATGCGGTCATCGATGGCGGCAAGCATAAAGAACCAAAAAGCTGTATCGTAGGGAGCAGACTCGGGAACACGGATATCATAATAGCTGCTGCCAGTAGCATTGGGCTTAGGAACAGAGAAACTATTGTTTTGAACATAACCATATACATTATTTCCCATATCACACCGGGAAAAAATAGATTCTGCTACTAACATGTTGATATAGGGATTATCGACGTATGAAGAAAGCCATTCAGGACCTACAGGAACACAAGGAATACTTGAAGAAGACCTATAAGGCCATAAATATTTTTGCAGTCGTTCGACGGTTGTTTTAAATTTTACAATCTTCATTTGCGTTACTTCTGCGTTCTGTTCGTTATCTGCCATGGGTATTCTCTCCTTTATTCTGTCTGTACGTATGTCTATTTTGTCTCATAGCCAGGATAGCTGATTTCCTGTATCTTCTGTTCTGCACTTCTTATAACCGGTCGAGGAAACGCTGGAAAGCTCCTTCTTCTCTGCAAGACCGGGCTGCCGATACGAGAGGGCGTGTCGAGACATCGATATCGAAGGTCGCATGTCCCAGTTCTTCCCGGGCCGCATCCAGCAAGCTGTGTGTCGGGACGTCGATATCGAAGGTCGCCCGTCCCAGTTCTTCCCGGGCTGCATCCAGCAGGCGGTGTGTCGAGACATCAATATCGAAGTTCGCATGTCCCAGTTCTGCCTGGGCTGTGTCCAGCAGCTGCCTCGTCGCTACGTCGATATCGAACACGACTGCTCCCAGTATATGCTGGGCTTCTTCGTACAGGACCGCTGCTTTCTGCTGCTGTTCGTCATTCAGCTGGCTTTGAAAGGCCTCGGACACGACGTACGGCTTATTCTGTTTATTGTTCTGCCGTACCGGTTCCGGTGGTTCTTCCGGTATTCTCAGCTGTTCCGGCAGGTCAGCCTGTTCAAAGACAATTCCCTTTTCTTCCAGTTCGTCGGGCGATGCAGCGTCAATCTGGATGCGGGGCCTGCCGAGAATGCCAATATAGGTCCGCTGCACCACATCAGCCGGCACGGTAAATTCCTCACCGCATAGGTATATGACCGGTACGCCGTCACCGATGAGCTCATCCAGATCTCCCTGGGTGAAAGCTGTCGTTTCCCCGTGCTGCCAGATGGATTCATCGGCTGTCATCTGCCGCAGCAACGCTTCTTTTTCCTGCCGCCGCTGCATCCGTGTCACATCTACAGTCGTTTCCTTCGCTTCCCAGGCGACACCCAGGAGATGGCACAGCTGCTGTTCCAGATCCGGACTTTCCGCCGGCAGAGACTCTACGGACGCGGCCAGTTCATCAAAATACCGGTCCCGCAGCCATTCTGCCAGCTTGCCGTCGAGAAAATATCCCAGTACATGGGGCCAGTCGAAATGGTCCCGCAAATCTTCCAATGTCCGCACTTTGGCCCCGTCGGCCATGGTGAGGGCATATTTTATTTTTTTTACCATAGGTACACTCCTGCATCAGAAAAAACTAAAAATGCTCTTAAGGCCGTTCTTGATTCCTCTGGCAACCGCCTTGGCACCGGAATACAGAGCATGGCCCACGCTTTTGGCGACGCAGACAGCCGTTTTGGCAACGGTTTTGACGCCGCTGTACACGGCTTTTCCCACAGTAGAACCGGCCAGACAGCCGGTCAGGCCGCCTACGATGCCACCTACGATGGCACCGACACCGGTCCCGATGACGGGGATCCACGAAAGCATGGCGGCTCCTGTAATGGCGCCTTCAACCATACCGATACTGCCGGCGATGTATCCGCCAACGGTCGATACGGTGACGCGGCCCATGGCGTCGATAGCCTCCATAGCCGTCAGTTCTCCCTTGGCGGCACGATAGCAGATTTTGACCTGTTCGATACCGGCCCAGGCCAGGGGCGTCAGTACCGCGACCGGCGTCCCTCTGGCCAGTAAGGGAATGAGATTTTTTTCCACACTGACTTTGAGAGCCCCGGCGGCAGCCGCCTTGATTCCCGTATCGGCGCCGGTCGTAATGGCCGTGCGGACCACTTCTTCGCCATCGATTTTTTCTCCCTTCAGAGCTTTTCCCGCCAGATGGAATCCTGTGGCCAGAGCTGCGCCGGAAATACCGGCCAGAGCCGCCTGTTTGCCGATATGCAGGGCCAGGGAACGGGTATTGAAGGAATTCCAGTTGTCCTGAGCCAGCCGGCGTCCACGCTGGACGCGTTCCTGCATGGCTTTGGCCTGTTCTTTGCCCAGTGGCCGGGACTGGACGCCATCGGGGCTTTCTATCGTATCGGACACGTGTTTCCCCGGAGAGACGCGCTGACGGACTTCACTTACCTGCCCTTTCGGCACCAGGGCGCGCTGGCCCCGGTAGTCTCCGTGCTCCAGATAGGAAGCCGTGGCATCGGCATTGCGGCCAAATTTCAGCTGATAGCGCCGTACCGGTGTCTGCACCTTCAGACGGGTATCGCGGATAACGACATCGACGGAATTTTTTCCATAAGTTGTACCGTCAGGCTGGAGTACATCCGCACGGTACGGGGAGTTTTCCAGTGCCGCCGCCCGGTTGAAGGAATTGACCTGTTGCTGTTCGGCAATGAATCCATCGAGATTGGGGTTCATATTGACCGTGCCATTCTGTTTCATGATTACCCTGAGCATGGCCTGATTGTTATCAGCCAGTACGTCGTCTATGTGCTGCAGATACTGGCCCATAGTCGTCACGCCGACGCCGACAGATGCCTGCTGCACTTCATCAGCAAGCCACGATTCCTTTGTCTGCCCCGCCGCACAGGCCTTGTCCAGTGACGTCTTGCGCGCTTCAGCCTGTTCTATTTCGCGCACGATGTCCCGGCTCATAGCGGCTATGTCGTCCTTACTGTACGATGGAAGCTCTTTGCCCAGTGTTTCCGTCAGCCACTCCTCGGTGCTCACGGCCGGGTCCTTTGCCCCGTAAGAACGGAAAAACCGTTCCATGACGGGCCGCATCTGCCGTACCATGTCTTCGCCGCTCGTCTGACGGGGCTGTTCTTTTTCTTCCATGATCTTGCTCCTTTCTATGCCGAAGCATTTTTGAACTTCCGTTGTTTATAGAGAGATTCCATCTTTTGCAGGGAATCTTTCATGATTTCCTTCAGAGAATGCGTCTGGCTGACTGCCTCCAGGATGCCGTCGGTCGTAATCGCATCTTCTCCTTTGGCAAAAGCTGCTTCGATGCTGTCCTTGACGACGCCTTCGATATCGGCGCCGCTGTAGCCGTCCGTACGGGCTGCCAGCCGGTCCAGGTCGATACCTTCCAGATCGTCGGGCCGCCGTTTCCCGATGTGGATGGAAAAGATTTTTTTCCGTTCTTCCTTATTGGGCAATGCCACATAGAAGATTTCATCGAAACGGCCTTTCCGCAGCAGTTCCGGCGGCATATTGGCGATGTTATTGGCCGTGGCCACGACAAAGGCCTGACTGTCTTTTTCCTGCAGCCACGTAAGGAACGTTCCGAACAGACGGGTCGTCACGTCCGCTGCCCCGCCGCTGCCGCCGACGCCGGCAAATGCCTTTTCCAGTTCATCGATCCAGAGCACACATGGCGCAATGGCTTCGGCCAGGCCGATGGCCTTGCGCATATTGGCTTCCGATTCACCGACATATTTGCCCATGAGGCGTCCCATGTCAAGGCGCAGCAGGGGAACGCCGAAGAGCTTGGCCGCCGCCTTGGCATTTAAGGATTTGCCACAGCCGGGCATGCCGGCAATGAGAACGCCTTTGGGCATATCTACACCAAAGGCCGCAGCGGCCTCCATATTGCGAAAAATCTTTTCCTTTCTCTGGAGCCATTGTTTCAGGCTTTCCAGTCCGCCAATATCGTCCATGCCTTCTTTGAGGGGAATCATTTCCAGTATGCCCGATTTCTGTACGACCTGTTTTTTCTGTTCCAATATGAGCGATAAATCAGACCGGGTGATTTCCCCGTCGTCGGACAGAGCCAGTGCCAGGATGGTATTGATTTCATATTCCGACAGGCCCTTGAACATCTGGGATAGTTCGCGGATGAATTCCGGCAGCATGTCCACTTCCTGATCGTGGCAGAATTGTTCGATGACGCCGCGGATATCCGATACAGTCAGGTATTCGTCGTGGAGAATGGTCAGGAAGGGATCGAGTTCTCCGGGAATGTAGACCTCAGAAGACACGATGACAATATTAAAATCAGGCAGGGAGCCATTGCCAATCCGCCGGGCCAGGTATTTCAGCAGTTCGATGACGGCCATCTGATCTTTGAAAAGGGGTACGTCTTTGAGGACCAGAACGGACCGCTGCAGGGACAAGGGGTCATCGATAAGTGTCCGCAGGATATCTTCCAGCGGCGCTTCGGCCTGCATGAGTACCTGGTTTTCAAAATAGCCGCGCACATTCCATTCCTCTATTTTCCGGCCGCCGGCGACGGACCGGATAAGGTCATCGGCTTTATCTTCTTCATACGTATCGAGGTAAATAATTGGAAATCCTGCATCCATATAGCGGATGAATTGTTCTTTTATATGCTTCATGTCGGGCAATCCTCCTTACTATCAGTATAAGCGTTTTGTATTTTCTGCAGTGTCTGGATAAAGGCCTGCCGGAACCGGTCCGGCCCGATAATGACGATGGCATCGCCCTGCATGAGGAGCCAGCGGAAAAAACCGGGAATGCTTACGGTCACTTCCACCAGTACGGTCTCCACTTCCCAAGAAAGTACCGTGTGAGCGGGGATTTTATCGAACAGGGCTTCGGCCGCCCGGTGCTGACAGCGCAGGGTCAGACGGACAGGATTTCCACCGAACATAAAGGGCGTCGTCGAACGCAGGCGGCGGAGAGAAAAGTCATTGTCTTCCGGGGAGCATCCGTTCCCGGGAAGGACATCGAAGGAACGGATGCGGTCGAGGCGGAAAAATGCCGGTTCCTTGTGAATCGTCCCTTCCACGGTGGCGATGAGATAAAAATATCCATCGGAAACGACGACTGAGAGGGGAATCACGATATGCGCCGTCCGCATGTCATCGCCGCGGCTGTAATGAAGGCAGATTTTTCTGTGGTCCCGTATGCACTGCTGCAGGTCCCATTGGGTCTTGATGATGGCCTGATGATGAGACGGTTCACGATAGCCGTCAAGCTCTTCTTCCAGCAGCCGTGAAAATTCCATTTCATCCCGTGGCGACAATAATCCGCACAGGGCCTGTACCAGCCCTTCCATCTCATCGAGACGCAGTGCCCGGCTGCCCAGCAGGATTTTCAGGATGGTCAGTGCCTCCATGCTCTGCAGCGGCCGGTGCTGATAGTGGTTCAGGATATAGGACCCCTTCTGCCGGTCCCAGAGAAGCACGGCCGGGCTGCGGGCTTCGGAAAGGACGGCGCGGATAGACTGCATATCCCGTTCGATGGTTCGTTCTGTCGTATTAAATTCCAGTGCCAGATTCGTCTTATTCAGCCATTCGTGTTTCAATAAACGGCAGAATACGAGAAGTATCCGCTCAGCTTTATCCATACTCTCTCCTTTCATCCCTATAGTATCATAAAATTACGACACATATTGTCGCTGTATTCATAAACAATTTGTAACATATTATAACATAAAATGGGGCTTTGCATGCAAAAATCCCTCAGGATATACGGTGCTCCTGAGGGATTTCACTAAGGATGTTATTTTTCGTAATGTTCGTGCCACTGATGGTGGAACGTGCCTTCCCGGTCGGTGCGCTGATAGGTGTGGGCCCCGAAGTAATCCCGCAGAGCCTGTATCAGATTGGCTCCGACGCGGGGACTGCGGTAGGCGTCGAGATATTCCATGGCATTGGCAAAAGCCGGGATGGGAATGCCTTCCTGTACGGCCAGGCAGACAATCTGGCGCAGGCTTTCTTCGTTGGCATTGATTTTATCCAGGAAGAATTGGTCGAATATCAGGTTTTCCAGATCCGGATTCTTTTCATAGGCTTTGGTAATCTTATTGAGGAACTCCGCCTGGATGATGCAACCGGCCCGGAAGATAGAGGCAATACGGCCGTAGTCGAGATCCCAGTGGTACGTTTCCGAGGCACTGCGGTAGAGAGAAAATCCCTGGGCGTAGGCCACGATTTTCCCCGTATACAGACTGCGCCGCACGGCTTCGATGAATTTTTCTCCTTTTACAAGCTTATGTTCCGGCCCGGAAATAACCGTTTCAGCCATGTGCCGCTGAGACAGGTTGGACATGACGCGGGCGTTGCAGGCAGCGGTGATCATAGAAATGTCGACGCCCTGTTTCAATGCTTCGATGCTGGTCCAGCGGCCGGTCCCCTTCTGCCCTGCCGCATCGACGATTTTGTCAATGACCTGTCCGCCTGTTTCGTCATCTTCGGCAAAAATATCGGCGGCGATGCCGATAAGGAAGCTGTGCAGTTCCCCCTGATTCCACTGGTGGAAAATATCGGCGATTTCACTATTCGTATAGCCGCCGACGGTTTTCAGCAGCAGATACGATTCGGCAATGAGCTGCATATCCGCATATTCGATGCCGTTATGGACCATCTTGACATAATGGCCGGCGCCATCACTGCCGATATAGGTGCAGCAGGGTTTGCCATCACTGGCTTTGGCTGCAATGGCTTCATAAATGGGCTGGATTTCGGGATACGTGTCTTTATTGCCGCCGGGCATGATGGACGGGCCGCGGCGGGCGCCGGTTTCCCCGCCCGATATACCCATGCCATAAAAATGGATGCCCTGCTTGCGGCAGTATTCATAGCGGCGGCGCGTATCACCGAAATAAGAATTGCCGCCGTCGATGAGGATATCCCCCTGGTCGAGGAGAGGGATAAGCTGGTCAATCATGCTGTCTACGGGCTTTCCCGCCATAATCATGAACATGATTTTCCGTGGCCGTTTGAGAGACGATACGAAATCCTGCAGGCCGTAATAGGCGGTAATATGATCATGGGGCCGTTCTTTGACAAATTTTTCCGTCAGATCCGGTGTGTAGTTATAGACGCTGACCGTAAATCCATGGTCTGCCATATTGAGAGCCAGGTTGCTGCCCATGACGGCCATGCCGACAACGCCGATATCATGTAAATCCATTGTGTATTCGCTCCTTTATCACGGACTTCGTCCGGTCAGATTTTTTTCTGGTATTCTGTAATTTCTGCAAATTCGTCCTGCAGTTTCAGATACAGCCGGGCAAAAATACTGTACAGCTCCCGGTATGTCGCCACGTTTTCGGCTATCGGTGTATATACTTTCTTTGCATGGACCAGATGGGCCGTGTCGGCAATGCTCTTTAGTCTGCCGCTGGCAATGAATCCCAGTGTCGCCGCGCCGAAGGCTGCTCCCTCGCTGTTGTCGGGGAGAGTCAGTTTTTCGTTTAGCACGTCCGACAGGATCTGCAGCCAGAGGCGGGATTTGGTAAAGCTGCCACTGACGCGGATATCGCGGATATCACCGAATTCCCGGAGGGCCAGCATGACGCTGTTCAGGCTGTAGCAGATTCCTTCCATGACGGCCCGGATGATGTGGGACCGGCTGTGATTGAGGGAAAACCCGAAGAACATGCCTCGCAATTCCGAATTCCAGTAGGGCGCCCGTTCCCCTGTAAAGCAGGGCAGGCAGATGAGGCCATCGGCACCGGCATCAACGTGTTCAGCCTTCATGGTCATGAGGTCATAGGGGTCGATATCCAGGTCTTCCAGCTTGCTGCCGCCGTAATGGCAGATTTTGTCGCGGACCCAGCGCAGGATCATGCCGCCGTTATTGATGGCGCCGCCGGCAACCCACATGTCATCGGTCAGATTATAGCACCAGGTGCGCATCTGCGGATCCGTCTTCGGCTGTCTGGTCAGCATGCGCAGAGCTCCGCTGGTACCGATGGTCGCGCTGAGCTGGCCCGGCTGGACGGCACCGATGCCGACGTTGACCAATACGCCATCAGTAGCGCCGATGACCACGGGAAGTCCTTCCGGCAGATGCATGGCCCCGGCGGCTTTGGGTGCTAGCGTGTGCATGTACGTCGTGGAAACGACAGGCGGCATATACGACTTGTCTATCCCAGCATAGGAAAGGATTTCATCGTCCCACTGGAGTGTCCGTTCATTGTACATGCCGCTGGTACTGGCCGTCGATTTATCGATGACCCACTGACCCGTCAGATGATAAAAAAGATAGTCTTTGATGGATCCGACGTATTTCATCTGGCGGAACAGGTCCGGCTGATGGCGTTTGAGCCAGAGAACCTTGGCCAGGGGATAACAGGCATGGATGGGGCAGCCCGTCCGTTCGTAAAAAGAATGGCACAGGACCGGATCTTTTTTCATATCACGGACTACATCGGCACTGCGGCTGTCGGCCCAGGTCTGCATATCCATGAGAGGTTCCAGGTGTTCGTCAAGACCGGCAAAACTGTGCATGACCGTGCTCAGGGCAATCCCTGCCAGTTCTTTGTTTTTATACCGCAGCTGGGCCGCCGTCTTGCTGATGACTTCTTCTACCGATTCGTATATCTGAAGCGGACTTTCTTCGGCCCAGTCCGGGTGGGGCGTCAGGAGCGGGTAAAACGCTTCGGACGAGCACACATTCGTACCGTCTTCCGTATAGGCAATGGCCCGCACGCCTGTCGTTCCTACGTCGACGCCAATCCATACTTCCTGATTGGATGATTCCATACTCATGATTATCTTCTCCCTTTCCGTTTATCACAGATTTTCACTCATGGTTCAGACCACAAGGGCTCCTACGATATCGGTAATATGTGTGATGCCTTCTTCTTCGCAATACTGGGCCATCCCCTCAGCAATTTCCTGTACCGCCCGGGGATTGACAAAGTTATAAGCCCCTACGGCGACGGCACTGGCTCCGGCCAGCATGAATTCAATCGCATCCTGCCAGCAGGCAATGCCACCCAGGCCGAGAATGGGAATCTGCACGGCCTTTGCTGTCTGCCATACCATGCGCAGAGCAATCGGTTTGACGGCAGGACCAGACAGGCCTCCGGTGATATTACCCAAAAGAGGGCGCCGCGACCGGATATCAATGGCCATCCCCGTCAATGTATTAATGAGGGACACGGCATCGGCACCGGCCGCTTCCACGGCTTTCGCCATGACCGTGATATCTGTCACGTTCGGTGATAATTTTACAATGACCGGCTTTTTCGTATGAGATTTGACCTGTCCGGTTACGGCAGCGGCCGCTTTAGGGTCGTTCCCGAATACGATGCCGCCTTCTTTGACATTAGGGCAGGAAATATTGACTTCCAGGCCGGCTACGCCATCGACATCGAGGGCTTCCGCCAGCTGGCCGTATTCTTCAGCCGAACCGGCCGAAATATTAACAATAATGGGAGTTCCCATCTGTTTTGTCCGCGGCAGGATGTCCCGTTTGAACGCATCGAGACCGGGATTTTCCAGACCGATGCAATTGAGCATGCCCGACGGCGTTTCCGCCACCCGTACACCGGGATTACCCGCCCTCGGCAGGGGCGTAATCCCCTTGGAAATGACAGCGCCGATTTCACTGAGGTCGAGGAAATCACTATATTCCACGCCAAATCCGAATGTACCCGAAGCTCCCATGACGGGAGTCTTCATAGGAATACCGGCGAATGTAACGTTTAACCGATCTGTATTCATTAAAATACCTCCTTCGCCGGAAATACCGGTCCATCTGCACATACCTTATGCCGTCTGCCATCGATTTTGCTGGCAAAGGTACAGCCGAGACAGACGCCGATGCCGCAGGCCATGCGTTTTTCCATGGATACTTCACAATATACATCCGCTTCGGCCGCAGCTTCTGCAATGGTCTTCATCATCACCGTCGGGCCGCAGACGGAAATGCGGTCTATGGCATGTTCCTGAAAAATTACAGGCAGTGCCTGTACGGCAAATCCTTTTATTCCCCGGGACCCGTCATCAGTCGTCACGTAGATATATTCCGCATAGGGTTCAAAAAACCGTGTCCAGAACGTTTCTGCCGCCGTCTTGCCAGCCACGAGGACCACCGGATGATCCAGCCTTTTTGCCAGGAAAATGAGCGGTGCCAGCCCGACGCCGCCCCCAGCCAGCAGGACCTTGCCAGGGGAAGTCGTAAAGACGCCATCTCCCAGAGGACCTTCCACATTCAGCACATCACCGGGATGCAGCCGCGATAATTCTTCCGTTCCCGTACCGACGATACGGTAGATAATCGTGACCGTACCATCTGTTGACGTATCGACGATGCCAAAGGGACGGCGCAAAAAGGTCGTACCGCCATCATAGTGTACGTTGACAAACTGCCCCGGCCGTGCTGTCCGGGCAATCTGCGGCGCATGGAATTTCATCTGCCATACGGCAGGAATAATCGCTTCGTTTTTTAGTATTTCAGCTTGCTCCACATATTTCATAAGCAATGCCTCCTATAAAAAGTTTCCCCGGATTTCTCCTTTTCCTATTCTACCATAGATAGAAAGAAAGTAAAAACGCCCTGCATGAATATTGTGTTCACACAGGGCGTATCCTATACCTGTTATTTATGTTCGACTTCTTTTTCCATATTCAGGGTAACTTCATCACGCCAGATACCGAGTCGGGCCACACAGTCAGCAGCCGATGCGTCCCACTTTCCATCTTTAAGGCGCTGTTTGTAATCGTCTACGAGAATCTTGACTTTGCCACTCAGAAGGAAAACGACAATGAGGTTGCAGACGACACATGTGCCATAGAAGAAATCGAAGGAAGACCACAGTGTCTTGGCTGCTCCGATAGCACCGACAATAGCCCAGGCACAACCGATGGCATAGTAAATTTTGATCCATGCGCCTTCAAGGCCCAGGGAGTTGAGGCAGATACCGCCATAATATACGTTGACAACACAGGTCGTAAAAGCAAAGAAAGTAATGATGACTGAAATAAATACAGCACCGACAGCCACACTGCCAAAGGCAGAGGAAAAGCCGGCTGTCGTAAGAGCAGCACCGGAAATACCCGTATTCCAGAGGCCCGAGGTCATAACGACCATAGCCGTCATCGTGCAGACGACAATAGTATCGAAGAAGACTTCAAAAATCCCCCACAGGCCCTGTTTGACCGGATGGTTGACCGATGCCGACGAATGAGCCAGCGGAGCTGTACCCGTACCGGCTTCGTTGGAATAAATACCACGGGCCAGGCCCCAGCGGACGGCCAGCATGACCGTGCTGCCAGCAAAGCCGCCCGTTGCAGCCGTACCGGTGAAAGCATCTTCAAAAATCATAGCAAAGGCCGAAGGAATCATGCTGGCATTGACGATGATAACAAAGATAGCACCGACGATGTAAATGACAGCCATAAACGGAACGACGAGATTAGCGAAATTGGAAATACTCTTGAGACCGCCCAGGAGAACTGCTGCCATTAGGACAGCAACGGTGATGCCGACGATATACGGATTGACAGCAAAGGCTGTATTAATGGCATTGGAGATTTCTGCTGCCTGGATAGACGGGGCAAACATCATGCCCGCTGCCATGACGATAGCCCAGATAGCCGACAGCCAGCGCCAGTTTTTGCCGAGACCGTTCTTGACATACCAGGGGAAACCGCCGTGCCAGACACCGCTTACGGGATCTTTTTCACGATAGGCCAGGCCCAGGGTAACTTCTGAGAACTTGACGATCAGGCCCAGCATGGCGATGAACCACATCCAGAAGACAGCACCGGGACCGCCCGTTGCGATAGCGACGGAAACGCCGGCGATGTTGCCAACACCCAATGTCGAAGCCAGAGCCGTACAGGCCGCCTTAAATGGCTTGATATTGCCGTCACCAGACCCTTTGTCAAAGATTTTGCCAAAGGTATTCTTCATGACATGACCAAAAAATGCAAACTGGAAAAAGCCGAGACGGATGGATAAGAAGACGGCTACAAAGGACGTGCCGATGAGCAGCGGCCATCCCCAGATAAAATCAGCAAAAGCCATCATCCCTTTTGCAATCAAACCAAAAAATTCCATACACATTGCCCCCTCATGCAATTATTGGAATTCTCGAATAAAGTAATGATGATATCTGTAAAAGCGGAACGATACCGGCCGAGAATCCTCCAGAGATACGATATGACGTTCCTTTAAGAATGTGAAACAACACACTTACTATAGCACATTATCAAGCTCTTTGTAAATATATTTTTAGCATACTAGGACAATTTAGCTGAATATTTCTATTTTTATCTGGTAAAATACTTCTTTTTAGTATTTTGTATACAATATTCAATAAATTTTTAAGTGTATACATCTTTATTTTTGCTTTGAAATACAAAAAAAGCACTCAGATAATCTCTGAATGCTTTAACTTCTTCTTGGTGACCCAGTAGGGATTCGAACCCTAGACCCACAGCTTAGAAGGCTGTTGCTCTATCCAGCTGAGCTACTGAGTCATAAAAAAATGGAGCGGGTGATGGGAATCGAACCCACGTAACCAGCTTGGAAGGCTG
>NZ_DGXL01000004.1:0-43418 GCF_002395615.1 Megasphaera sp. UBA4233
GCTTTATCAAAGTTTACTTTGCCCTGGTAACGGTTGTTCATGTAGAAGCACATGATACCGCCAATCAGTACGGATACACCCAGGAGCAGCAGGCCATAACGGAAGTCGCCTGTCGCATCTTTTACCATGCCGACAGCCGTCGGGCCGAAGAAGCCGCCGAGGTTACCAATGGAGTTGATAACGGCGATACCCGTTGCAGCAGCTGTGCCGGTGAGGAACTGGGCCGGAATCGTCCAGAACAGCGGTGTGCAGGCGAAAATGCCGGCTGCGCCGATGCACAGGCAGACCATCGTTGCCACCGTGCCTTCAACGAACATTGCGGCAATCAGCGAAATCGATGCCATCAGTACGGCTACGTTCAGATGCCATTTGCTTTCCTGATGTTTCTGCGAGCTCCATCCGAAGATGTATACCGAAATCAGTGCGCACAGGAACGGCAGGGCTCCGATGAAGCCGATTTCTGTCGTGCTCATGTTGGACCACTGTTTGAGCATCTGCGGAATCCACATGTTGATACCGTACGTGCCTTCACAGACTACCAGGAAGTAGGCTACACCCAGGAACAGTACGGACGGATGGGTGAGGGCTTTCATGATAGAATAATCTTCGTTTGCCCCTTTGATGGCAGCTGCTTCTGTTGCCATTTCATTCGTCAGCCATTCCCGTTCTTCATCTGTCAGCCATTCTGCATCAGACGGTTTGTCCGTCAGATAATACAGCGTTACGAAACCGAAGAGAACCGTAGGAATACCTTCGACGAAGAACAGCCAGCGCCAGCCTGAATATCCCATAGCACCATCAAGGGCACTGATCAGATAGCCCGAAATGATGGAGCCCAGAATCAATGCGCAAGGCTGGGCCATGTTGAACCGGGACAGAGCCTTTGCACGATATTTGTTCGGGAACCATTCGCCGATGAAATAAATAACGCCAGGATAGAAGCCGGCTTCCGATGCGCCGAGCAGGAACCGCATGACGAGGAAGCTCGTCGTGCCGTTGATCATACACATGAGTGTTGCTACGGCACCCCAGGTTACCATGATACGGGCAATCCAGCGGCGGGCACCAAATTTTGCCAGACACAGGTTAGACGGAACTTCGAAAATGAAATAACCAATAAAGAACAGACCTGCACCAAAACCGAATGTCGAAGCTGTCAGTCCCAGTTCCGGGGACATCTGGATGCCGGCGAACCCTAAGTTCGTACGGTCGATGTAGCAAAGTAAAAACATAAAGAGCAGATACGGTAATAATCTGCGGGAACACTTATCCATACAGGATTTTTCCACTGAAGCTGAATAAGCCAAAACAGCCACCTCCACTAAATTCTTTACCTTTTATATTGAGCCCGTCCTCTGACGGGTTCGATATACACGCTGCAGTACAAAAAACAAAACTGGTACCTTTTATATTTCACATTAATTATGATTGTATGTGAAGAATATAATGCTTAAAATCCAAATTCACCCCTTTTAAAGATACCAATCTGACTGCATCATGTTATCTACAAATTTTACGCATAACCATTTTCACGACATCATAAAGCTGATAACACTAGTATCCCTTATTGTTAACTTTATGAAAAATTTCACATGTATCAGCACATCACTTATTCCTTTTATCATGTAAGGAATAATTCATATATAAGCAATATGTCGTATATGCGAATCAAGTACAGGGATATTATACGGATTTAACAACACATCGTCAAGAGTTAAAATTTATATTTTATCAATCTTTATAAATAAGCAATGCAATTGTGTTTTCTATGATTTTTTCGTATCATAATTAAGTGATGCCACACTTCTCTGTATTTACCGCTAATACGAGTTGCTATAATGCAGATGATTTGTATTTTCAAGCAAAGGCTTTGTTTTTCGTTATGCACTATATAGTATAAATATATAAAAATGTATAGTTTTCTTCTTTGCAAAAAAAAGAGACTGCTGAGTTTTTTAATCTCATTTTAGCAGTCTCTTCATTATTTTCTAAAAAGTAACTATTTTATGAAACTATTATTTTTCAATCTTGCTGTAGTCAACTTTCTTGCCATAGATATTGTTCATGATATGGCACAGGACAAGGCCTATGAATACGCAGACACCGAGGAGCAGCAGGCCATAATGGAAATCGCCTGTCGCATCTTTAACCATACCAACAGCCGTCGGTCCGAAGAAACCGCCGAGGTTGCCGATAGAGTTGATAACGGCGATACCCGTTGCAGCAGCCGTACCAGTAAGGAACTGGGCCGGAATCGTCCAGAACAGCGGAATAGCTGCGAACATACCAGCAGCACCTACGCAGACACAAATCATGGTAGGAATAGTTCCTGTAACAAACATACTTGCGCACAGAGCAACAGTAGCCATGCCGAGAGCTACAGTCAGATGCCATTTACGTTCCTGACGAACCTGGGAACTATGACCAAAGATAATAACGGAAATGAATGCACATACGAACGGAAGTGCACCGATAAAGCCAATTTCCATGGAAGACATATTGGACCAGGATTTAAGCATCTGAGGAATCCACATGTTAATGCCGTATACACCTTCACAGATAGCAAGGAAGTAAGCAATCCCGAGGACCAGAACAGCCGGGTGCGTAAGAGCTTTCATAATAGAGTAGTCGGCGTTAGCACCTTTAATGGCCGCAGCTTCTTCAGCCATACGGTTTGTGAGCCAATTGCGTTCTTCTTCCGTAAGCCATGTAGCATCAGCCGGTTTATCTGTCAGATAGTAGAGAGTTACAAAGCCGAAGAATATAGTCGGGATCCCTTCGACGAGGAACAACCAGCGCCAGCCGGACCAGCCCATGACGCCATCGAGAGAACTGATAAGGAACCCGGAAACGAGAGAACCGACGACGAGAGCAACAGGCTGAGCCAGATTAAAACGGGAGAGCGCTGCTGCACGATATTTGTTAGGGAACCATTCCCCGATGAAATACGTAACGCCAGGATAGAAGCCAGCTTCAGATGCACCGAGTAAGAAACGCATGACGAGGAAGCTCGTCGTACCGTTAATCATGCACATAAGAGCCGCTACGGCACCCCAGGTAACCATGATACGGGCAATCCAGCGGCGGGCGCCGAACTTGGCCAGGCACAGGTTGGACGGAACTTCGAAAATAAAATAACCAATAAAGAACAGGCCAGCACCAAAACCAAACGTAGAAGCCGTCAGACCTAATTCCGGAGACATCTGGATACCAGCAAAGCCTAAGTTTGTACGGTCAATATAGCAAAGCAGGAACATAAAGAGCAAGTACGGCAAGAGCCGGCTTGAGCACTTTCTCATACACGATTTTTCAATAGCTAATTCGTTAGACAAAACAGCCACCTCCACTAAGATTCATACTTTCTATAGTGAGCCCGTTTAATACGGGGTCGATAGTCACCTGCATCACAAATGCTACATCCTGCGTTCTCTATTTCACAATCTTATAATACATAAATAAAGAACATCGAAACCAGATCCGGATTCACCCCGCTTTCCTATCAATACTAAAAACGCCGGATTGTTTTGTGTTGCATCGTGTTATCTACAACGTCTGTCCATGGGATTCTTTTTAGTAACACTAGTATCCCATTTTTAAATAAAAACTTTCGTCTGCATCTCATCTCTGCATACATGTCATTATTCATATATAAGAATCATAACGTATATGCGAATTGATTACATGTATATTATACGTTTTTCTCCCTATAGCGTCAATACTTAGAATTTATATTTTTTCAATCTTTATAAATAAGCAATGCCCCGTACCCATCCATGCATTTTTTGTATCGACTTTTTATCAACATGGATTATATCACTTGACAAAACAAATCCCTGAACTTTACTTATGAAGTAAAGTTCAGGGATTTGATATTTTCTTTATACTATTTTTTTGTATATTTTTGCACTATATGCAAACATACTCTGCCTGTTACATTGCCGGTAATTTACAACGGATGGCCGCAATAACTTTCTGCACCAATTCTCCTTCATCTACATCCCAATGCTCCACTGACAATCCGCTGACAACGACAGGATTCCTATATTCTTTCTCTTTCAGACAGCCTGCCGGGCAGGCGTTCAAAAGGAGGGTAACATCCCAATGCGGCAGCGTACGGCTGATAATGCGGAATTCTAAGTCCGGGGCCGCCGCTATCAGCCTTTTAAGCAGTGTTGGCGTTTCGATGAAAGGATTGCAATTACCACAGAACTTAACACCGACAATCATACGCGCCTCAGTCTTCTACTTTAACGCCGGCAATCTTGAGAGCTGCTTTCTTTTTCGCTTCCAGATTGGCCAGTTTGGAGTACATAACTTCCTGGGCCTGCGGGCTGCCAGCGCCATGCATGCTTTCTACCAGTGCCGTGCCACCTGTCATCACTTCGATCAGACGGGCTACCCGCATGCGGTCTGCCGTCGATACGCCATCGACGCCCTTGAAGTATTTTTCTACGTATTTACCTATTTCCGGGCTTTCCAGGTCTGCCTGACTCGGAAGTGTGGCAATGAACCCGCCGGCAATATCCTGGGCCAGCCGGTCGATTTCATAGATATACCGCGTGACGTTGTGCTTGCTTACGTTTGCCAGCAGCATGTTGACGAAATACTGGCCGCTCGGCAGCTGTACCCCTTCGGCTGAGCATGCGATGGAGCACGCATACAGCGTTTCTGTCAGGTGGATCATTTCGTTAATCTTCGATTTGATGTGGCTGGCTTTGGCATAGCCGTTCATATCGGCCATAGCTGCCGCTGCACCGATGACGATATCCGATACGCCGCCCTTACAGCCGCCGTAGTTCTGGCGGTGGTAGCTGGCAAACCGCGTTACCAGCATGCCGGCAAAATCCGTTTCCCCGCACATGAAGACCCGTTCCCACGGTACGAAGACGTCATTCAGGACCGTCAGGCATTCGCCGCCGACGATACCGTACTTGGCATTGCCCTGATCGATATCTCCTTCCAGTTTACGGCCATCATTGCTCTGGCGGCCGAAGATGTGCAGTACCCCCGGTGCATCGACTGGCAGCGCACAGCAGACAGCGTAATCTTTGTCTTCCGGTTTCAGGCTCATGGTCGGCATAATCAGCATTTCATGGCTGTTGACCATCCCCGTCATATGGGCCTTGGCGCCGCGGATGACGATACCCTTGTCATTCTTTTCCACGACGTGGACGAACAAATCAGGGTCACTCTGCTGGCTCGGCCGTTTGCTGCGGTCGCCTTTCGGATCGGTCATGGCACCGGATACCATGAAGTCCGTATCCTGGATGTATTCGAGGAACTTCTTGAACCGTTCATGATAATGGGTCCCATATTTCTGGTCCATTTCAAAGGTCGTGCCGTAGGTGGCATTCATGGCATCAAAGCCGACACAGCGCTGATAGCAGGTCCCCGTTTTGAGGGAGAGCATGCGCAGCATTTTGACTTTTTTGACCAGATCTTCCACACTCTGGTGAATATGGGTGAAGCGGTTGATTTTTTTGCCCGTCAGGTGGGATGTCGCCGTCATCAGGTTTTCATATGCCGGGTCAAAGGCCAGGTCATACGTTACGGAAGCGGAATTAACATGGCCACGGATGAAGGGATGGTCCGGCAATTCTTTAGCCGGAATCTGTTTGCCCTGAAGATATACGACGATATTACGTTTCCGCAAGCTTTCTTTATATTCCTTACCTGTCATCATAGGTGAATCGACTCCTTTAATGTGCTAAATTTCACAAAGGCAGGGACAAAGAAAAGCACACGCCAGTGCCTTTCTTTGCCTTACCGTTTCTATAATCAGCCTTTGGCAAATCCATCAGCTGCTTCTTTAAAGCGTTCGTAGAGCTGTCCAATATCAGAAGAGAAGGAAACGTACTGAACGCCACGGTTTTTCCATTCTACAGCCGTTGCCACATCATCGCAGAAGAAACCGACAGCTACGCCGACTTCTTTAGCCTGACGCATGATTTCTTCCATCTGGGCAATGACTTTCGGATGATTGACCTGTCCCGGGATTCCCAGGGAAGCAGATAAATCATAGGGTCCGACAAACAATACATCAAAGCCTTTGACTTTCAGGATATCTGGCAGAGCCTGTACACCGTCCTGACCTTCAACCTGGAGAATGACAGCCGTTTCATCATTTGCCTTGCCAAAGAAATCAGCTTTATCAATAGAGCCATATTTGCCAGCACGAACATACCGGTTGCATCCACGGCTTCCTTCTGGCGCAAATTTAGCGGCGCTGACAGCGATTTCAGCAGCTTCTTTGGATCCAATATTCGGAATCTGTACACCATCGGCACCGAGATCCAGGGCCTTATCAATGAGTTCCGGGTTTCCTTCATAGACGCGGACAATGGATGGGATGCCAGCAAGTTTGCAGGCGCGGATCATATCCAGCGTTCCTTCTACCGGGATTTCACCGTGTTCATTATCGATGATGCAGAAGTCAAAACCAGCCATACCGGCTACTTCTACGACAGCAGGGTAATTCATGTTGATAAAAGGCCCAAAGAGCTTTTCACCATTCTTTAAACGTTCTTTGAATTTGCTCATGCGACAAAACTCCTCTTGGAATATAAAATATGATGACATAGCGCACAGGCGTAGCGTCTGTACCGCTGCGCCTGTATGCCGCAATGATTAAACGTAATTGCAGACACGGGCAATAGCCATTTCCGTATAGCCCAGAGATTCTGCTTTAGACTGCTTGCCGTTGACGACTTCCATGGTCATAGCCAGGAGTTCATCGCCCTGTTCACCCATGGTCTTTTTGCCATAGATAACCGGGCTGGCATCGTAATCGATATTGTCTTCCATATTCTGGAATGTCAGTTTATTGCCCGTGATTTTGATGACCGGTACGATTGGATTGCCTGTCGGCGTGCCACGGCCCGTAGAAAATACAACTACCTGGCAGCCGCCTGCTACCATGCCGGCTACAGAAGACGGGTCGTTCCCCGGAGTATCCATGATGACCAGGCCTGTCGTATCGACCTGTTTGCCATAGTCATATACAGCCTGAATCGTGCGATGGCCGCCCTTATGGATGCATCCCAGCGATTTTTCTTCCAGCGTCGTCAGACCACCGGCTTTATTGCCCGGGCTCGGATTGCCTTCGCGGACTTCTTCGCCGACGAGCTGCAGGGCATGTTCATAACGGTGTACGATACCGAGGATCTGTTCTTTTACTTTTTCATCTTTACCACGGCGGGCGAGGATGTGTTCTGCACCGATGAATTCCGTCGTTTCGCTCAGGATAGACGTAGCACCGAGGTCAACGAGACGGTCGCTCAGTTCACCGATGGTCGGGTTGGCAGCCAGGCCAGATGTCGGGTCGGAACCACCGCATTCGGTACCGACGATGAGTTTGCTCATGTCGCATTCTTCACGGCGCAGCATGCTGGCTTCCTGTACCATTTCCTTGGCATAGCGGACCGCTTTGTCAATAGCTTTCAGCGTGCCGCCTTCTTCCTGGATAATGACCTGTTTGAGCGGCTTGTTCGTCCGTTCCTGGATAGCTTTGACTACCAGGTCCATCTGACAGTTTTCGCAGCCCAGAGAAACGACGACCGTACCATAGACGTTTGGATTAGCAGCATAACCGGCTTCTACATCCATGGTAAGCTGCTGGTCAGGCGGTACCTGGGAACAGCCGTTCTGATTGTTGAAGGTAACGGCGCCATTGACCTGGGAGGCAATGATACGGGTCGTATCAGAAGCACAGACACTGGCCGGCAGAATTAATACATGATTACGGACACCTACGCGTCCATCCGGACGTTTATAACCCCAAAATTTCATTATGATTTCCTCCTCTTAGCCCAAATTTTCACGAACGGATTTAACATTGTGTTCGTGTACGTGTTCGCCTTGTTTGATATCACGGGCAGCATGACCAATATGTTCACCATATTTAACGACTGGTGCATCGGCCGGAATATCTTTGATGGCGATTTTGTGATAAATCTGGACATCTTCTACGGCAGTAAAGGAAACGGTCTTCTTGTTTTTGTCAACGTAAGAAACCGTATCGCCTTTCTTTACCGGTTCGATGACGACAGCAACGTTGTCTTTTTCATCGATAATCATTGCATTAATCATGAAAATGAAACCTCCCTCTTGTAGTTCAAAATATACCATACACCCAGGATAACCACTCCTTAGCTGACAGGTTATGGCAAGTTCCTGTTTGTATATAAGACCTATTGTGTATATACGTCCTGTATACTCTCATTATAGAATTGCAATTGTAAAATGTCAATTCTAAGTTGGCATTGCAATGTGCTAAAAAAGAATAGCTTTTACCTTATCACTGCCTTCTATTTATACCTTTACCATGCCGCAACAGCACCATCTGCCCGGGGTTCTGTCGCACCGGAAAGAACTCCCTGTTCATTGCGCCAGATAATCTGCCCCCGTCCATAGGGAATAGGATCAGCATTTACTATTACCTCATGGCCTTTACGGCGCAGCCCTTCAACAACCGCCGCCGGAACGGCCGCTTCCACTTCGATGCGTTTACCGCCTACCCACTGCCAGCGTGGCGCATCAAGTGCCGCCTGAGGATTAAGATGGAAATCTATCGTATTCATCAGTACCTGGAACTGTCCCTGGGGCTGCATGAACGCTCCCATGACACCAAACGGTCCTACAGCCTGCCCGTCCCGTGACAGAAAACCGGGAATGATTGTGTGGTAGGATTTTTTTCGCGGACCGGCACAATTGTCGCTCCGTGGGTCCATGCTGAAATTATTGCCCCTGTCACTGAGGGCCACTCCATATCCCGGAATGACGATGCCCGAACCAAACCCCGTATAATTACTTTGGATATACGATACCATGTTGCCTTCTCCATCAGCCGAACAGAGATAGACCGTCCCGCCATTATTGGGACTGACTGGCCTGGGCATCAGTGCCATATCCCCGATTTCTGCCCGCCTCCGGACTGCATAGGATTCAGAAAGCCAGTCTTCTACAGACGTGTTCATAAAACGGGGATCGGCTATGTATTCACGCCCGTCGGCAAAAGCCAGTTTCATCGATTCAATCTGGCGGTGGAACGTTTCAACCGTATCCCGCTCTGCAAAGGAAAAACCACTGGCAATATTCAGAGCCATGAGTACGACCAGTCCATGGCCATTGGGCGGAATTTCCCAGACATCATAGCCTCTGTAATTCGTATGGATTGGCTGGACCCACTGAGGCCGGTAATCCATCAAATCCTCTTTGCGAAGATATCCGCCCGTCTTTTTCGACCAATCATCGATGGCTGTAGCGATTTCCCCTTCATAAAGATCCCGGCACCGGCTCCTGGCCAGGAGGCGCAGGGACCGTGCCTGCTGAGGCAGGCGCAGGATATCTCCCGCACCGGCAATGACATCACCAGCATAAAAGGTATCGAACAAGCCCTTAAAAGCCGGTTCATGACGGTACGGAGCAAAGCTTTCATAACCTTCTTTCAGCATGACCGCCAGATTGGGCATGACAGAATAGCCATCCTCTGCATAAGAAATAGCCGGTTTAAATAGTTCTTCAAAGGGAAGTCTTCCAAAACGGCTGTGTATTTCCGCCCATGCTGCCGGCGCCCCCGGTACCATAACGGGAGTCCAGCCGCGAAGGGGAATTTCCGACAGTCCTTTTTCATGCAGCGTTTCCCAGGTCAGTGTACGTGGCGACCAACCACTGCCATTGAGACCGTATAACTTTCCCTTCATCCATATCAGTGCAAAGGCATCACTGCCCAGGCCATTACTGGTTGGTTCCAGTACAGTCAGTGCTATCGCCGTAGCCAGTGCCGCATCGACGGCATTGCCTCCCAACTTCAGCATATCCAGCCCGGCCTGCGCCGCCAAGGTCTGCGATGTACAGACCATTCCGCGGCGGGCATAGACGACTTCTCTCCGCGAGGGATAGGGATATATCTGTCCGTCCCATGTCATTGCCATATTAACACGCCCTTTCCTTGTATATACGATTATCATATCACATTCCTTCACACGGGTCAGTAAAACCAGCCTGCTTTTTGTATAGAACAGATAAAATACACTCTAAAAAAAGCAGTCCCTGCTCTTCCCGAAAATCTGTTTTGTGTCTATAATAATGTATATGTAACTTTCTGCGACAGCTCTGTCTGTCCTGCCGTAAAAGGAGGAATCACCGTGAGTCGGTGCTTGTTAATTGTCAATCCGACAGCCGGCCGTGAACGGGCCAAGTATTTTAAAGAACCATTAAAAAACCAGCTGGATACGATGTATGACGATGTAGAAATGCGCATCACGACCGGTCCGGGAGATGCGACTGACTGGGCCCGTGAAGCCTCCCTTACCGGATTTGATGCCGTTTTCTGCATGGGTGGCGACGGTACATTGAACGAAACCGTCAACGGGCTGGCCCTTGCCGGACGGAGCAGTATAACGTTTGGCTTCATCCCGTTGGGCACGGTCAACGACCTGGGGCGGGCTCTTTCTATGCCCCTGCATCCGGAAGCAGCCATTGCCGGTCTTAAAAACGCCCATATCCAGCGCGTAGATATCGCCCGGGCCAATGACCGCTATTTCGTCAACACCATTGCTGCCGGTTTTATGCCTGAAGCCGTCAGTCACGTATCGATTGAGCAAAAAACACGGCTTGGCCCTCTTGCCTATTTTCTGACGGGCCTGAAAGCCCTGCAAAATCATGAAACATACCTGTTTAAGATAGAAAACGATAACGGCGTTTATATCCATCGCTCTCCACTCATCGTCATCATGCTGACTAATTCCGTCGGAAGCTTCCGAAATCTCGCACCGGCTGCTCAGGTCGATGATGGTAAACTCTGGGTCGGCGTCTTCAAGGATTGCAGCTATCTCGATATGATTAAAGCCATACCGGAATTTCTTGCCGGCTCGCCCCTGAGTTCAGAATACATGAATCTGTCTACGACGACTCATCTGAAAATCACGCTGATCGATGGCACCCTCACGACAAACATGGATGGTGACAAAGGCCCTGATTTCCCGTTGGATCTGGAAATTTTACCTTCTTTCCTAAATGTCTGTGTCCCATCTGCGCCTCCTTCCAGTCTGCCACTGGTCCATCTGCTTCCTCACAAAGGTTAAACAAAAAAGAGGATGTAACAAAATGGCTGTAAAGCACATTTTGCTGCATCCTCTTTTTGATATCCGATTAGTCTGCTGTGTACGGAAGCAGAGCGATAGCTCTGGCCCGTTTGATAGCAACCGTCAGTTTACGCTGGTGTTTAGCGCAAACGCCGGAGATACGGCGCGGCAGGATTTTGCCACGTTCGGTCGTAAAACGGCGGAGCTTTGCAACGTCTTTGTAATCAATCTGTTCAGCATGATCGACACAGAAGCTGCATACTTTTCTTCTCGGTTTTCTCGAGCGATCTCTTCTCATTATATATCCTCCCTTTAAAACATAATTAAGGGATGTGTTTGACTATTAGAATGGGATTTCTTCATCCGATGTGCTGGAGCCCATGCTGTCAAAGCCGGTCCCCGGAGCAGCCGGTTTAGGCTGCGGCGCGCTCGGCTGCGCAGCACCGGTATATGAAGAGGACGCCGTACCATTCTGGCGTTCCGTTCCCATCGTCTGTGCCACAAAATTAGCTACGACTTCCGTCCTGTACCGTTTCTGGCCGTCCTGCGTTTCGTACGAACGCGTGTTAAAACGGCCTTCCACAAAGACACGACTGCCTTTAGCCAGGTTGTTACCACAGGTTTCTGCCAAATTACCCCAAGCAACACAAGGAACAAAATCAGTGAATTCCCGTGGTTCCGTAGCTCCGTATGGAATATACGTGGTCGTGCAGGCTACGGTAAACATAGCAACAGCCTTGCCAGTCTTCGTAAAACGGATTTCGGGGTCACGAGCCAAATTGCCTAACAACTGTACTGAATTCATACCTTTGCGCCTCCGGTTATTCGTCAATCTTGACGATCAAGTGCTTCAGGATGTCGTCCTGGATCTTCATAACACGGTCGATTTCTTTGATAACTTCAGGATCAGCTTCAAAGTTAATCAGTACGTAGTTACCGTCAGCCTGTTTTTTGACAGGATATGCCAGGTGGCGTTTGCCCCAACGATCAACCTTTTCGACATTGCCGCCATTTTTCTTGATCAGATTGGAAACAAATTCAGCAATCGGATCTACTTCTGCGTCTTCCAGCGGCTTTGCGATAAACATGACTTCGTACTTATTCACGAAATCACCTCCTCTTCTGGACTATGGCCCTTCATTTCAAAAGGGCAAGGGTAGCTTGAAGTAATCAAGCTTTATTATTGTATCACAGATTTTCCGCCATAGCAAGTAAAAAGGATGTCCCACAAAAGAAGATCTTTTCACGGGACATCCTTTTTCTTCAATTATTCAAAATATGCAACACCGGCTGCAAAGAGAGGCTGCAGCTTATTGCCAGAAATATTTTCAAAAATATCGGGACCGCTGAACCGTTCAGTATGAGCCATCTTACCGAGCACGCGGCCATCGGGACTGGTAATCCCTTCGACAGCCATAATGGACTGGTTAGGATTATATTCGCTGTCATTGGATGCATTGCCACTAAGATCTACATACTGTGTCGCAATCTGTCCTTTCGCAGCCAGTTCCCTGATCTGCCGGGGTGTCGCTACAAAACGGCCTTCCCCGTGGGAAATAGCGATAGTATGGACATCGCCGGCTTTCATGTTGCTGAACCAGGGACTCATGACAGAAACGACCTTCGTATTGACCATCCGCGACAGATGGCGGCCAATTGTATTGTATGTCAGCGTCGGGCTGTCCGGACGCAGAGGCTGGATCCGGCCATAAGGCAGGAGCCCCAGTTTAATCAGCGCCTGGAATCCGTTGCAGACACCCAATGCCAGGCCATCCCGTTTATAGAGCAAATCGTTCAGTGATTCTTTCAACGCCGGACTTCGGAATAAAGTAGCAATAAACTTGCCAGAACCTTCTGGTTCATCGCCAGCACTGAAGCCACCGGGGAACATGATAATCTGCGCATGGGCAATGCGTCTTGCCATTTCGTCGATCGATTCCGCCAGATCCTGTGGCGTTTCATTACGCAGTACCATGATTTCTGCCGTCGCGCCAGCCCGTTCAAAGGCAGCGGCAGAATCGTATTCACAGTTCGTTCCAGGGCAGACCGGGATGAACACATGCGGTTTGCCAAAAGATTCACTGCGTTTGGGACCATAGGTCGTGAAGAGAGGCAGTGTAGGATCATCGGAAGAACTTTCACTCTTAATCGGGAATACTTTGCTGAGCGGTTCTTCCCATGCCTTCTGCAAATCTGTCAGGGCTATGGCGGTACCTGCTGCCGTAATGTCGGCAGCTTCTTTCGTTACGCCAACGCGGCACACGTGATCTTCTTTTTCCCAAATGCGCGCAGTAGCTTCATCAGTTTCAACAAGAATAGCTCCATACCGGAGATTGAAGAGTTCCTGTACGGGGAACTGGTCATCAACGGTAAAGCCAATGCGATTGCCAAATGCCATTTGTACCAGCGCCGCAGCAGCCCCGCCCTGGCCTACGGCATGCATAGCCCGGACCTTGCCATCGAGAACAGCCTGATGGAGGAAATCACAATGACGGCGGAACACATCAAAATCAGGCATATCTTCGGCATCCCTTGGCAGATCAAAGAGCAGAACCATATCGCCAGCCTGTTTGAATTCCGGAGAAATAATATGATTGGTCTTTTCCGGTACGATAGCAAAGGATACGAGCGTAGGAGGAACCGTCAGATTTTCAAAGGTGCCACTCATGCTGTCTTTGCCGCCGATGGCAGCAATCTGCAGCTCTTTCTGTGCCACATATGCCCCGAGGAGCGCGCTGACCGGCTGGCCCCAGGCTTTTTCATTGGTGCCGAGGCTCTGGAAAAATTCCTGCATCGTCAGATAAGCCTGACGACGGTCACCGCCGAGAGCAACCAATTTCGCTACCGATTGGAGTACGGCATACAATGCGCCGTGGAACGGACTCCATACGGCCAGGTCCGGATCATAGCCGTGCGTGAAAATGCTGGCAGTCGTCGTTTTACTTCCCGGGACAGGAATCTTGGCGACCATGCCTTCTACGGGCGTCTTCTGATACTTTCCGCCAAAGGGCATGAGTACCGTCCGCGATCCGATAGTGCTGTCAAAGCGTTCTGCCAGTCCCTGTTCTGACGCGACATTCAGCGTTGCCATCGTCTTGAGGAATGCATCTTTGACATCACTTACAGGAGCTGCCGTAAAGAAATCTTTTTCTTCCGGAGCAGTGACAATGGCATTCCGCTTCTGCGTTACGCCATTAGTATCGAGGAATGCCCGGGTGATATTGACGACATTCTGGTCGCGCCAGTGCATGACCAGTCGTTTCGTATCGGTAGCGACGGCAACAATCGTCGCTTCCAGATTTTCTTCCGCCGCGTATTTCATGAATTCTTCTACATGTTCCGGAGCCACTACGACGGCCATCCGTTCCTGCGATTCAGAAATAGCCAGTTCCGTTCCATCCAGACCTTCATACTTCTTCGGGACTTTATCGAGATTAATATCCAGGCCATCGGTCAGTTCGCCAATGGCGACGGATACACCGCCGGCGCCAAAATCATTGCACCGTTTGATGAGGACTGTCACTTCATGGCGGCGGAACAGGCGCTGGATTTTCCGTTCCGTCAGGGCGTTCCCTTTCTGGACTTCGGCGCCACACGTTTCCAAGGATTCTACTGTATGCTTTTTGGAAGAACCAGTTGCGCCGCCCATGCCATCACGGCCGGTCTTGCCGCCCAGCAGGATGATTATGTCTCCGGGAACCGGTTCTTCCCGGATAACGTTGGCCCGCGGAGCCGCCCCCAGAACAGCACCGATTTCCATGCGTTTTGCAATAAATCCCTGGTGATAATATTCTTTTACTTCCCCTGTCGCCAGGCCAATCTGGTTGCCATAGGAGCTATATCCTTTAGCAGCGCCTGTCGTCAGCGTACGCTGCGGAAGTTTCCCTGGCAGTGTATCTTTAATGGATTGCCGTGGATCACCTGCACCGGTAACACGCATAGCCTGATATACATAAGACCGGCCGCTCAGAGGATCGCGGATACAGCCGCCCAGGCAGGTAGCAGCACCGCCGAACGGTTCGATTTCCGTCGGGTGGTTATGTGTTTCATTTTTAAAGAGGAGAAGCCATTCTTCTTCTTTGCCATCCACATCGACAGGAATGATGATGGTGCAGGCATTGATTTCTTCAGAGGCATCCAGATTCTGTAATTTGCCAGCTGCTTTTAATTCCTTTACGGCAATGGTTGCCATATCCATCAGCGTCTGTGGTTTATTGCGTTTTAATGCATCACGCGTCGTTTTATATGCTTCGTAGGCTCTCTGGATAGGAGCTGTATATGTGCCGTCTTCAAAGGAAATGTCGGTCAATTCCGTCATAAACGTCGTATGGCGGCAATGGTCAGACCAATACGTATCGATAACCCGGATTTCTGTAATCGTCGGGTTACGTTTTTCTTCATCGCGGAAATAAGTCTGCACAAATTTCAGATCATCAAAGCTCATAGCCAGACCCATATGGGCAGATAATTCCCGGAGTGCTGCATCATCCATCGTATCGAAGCCATCGATAGTCGGAACGTCAGCCGGTTTTTCCCATGCCATGGAAAGGTCCGTTACCTGATCCAGCGACGCTTCCCTGGCTTCTACCGGATTGATACAATAATGCTTAATAGCGGCAATATCATCAGCGGAAAGGGTGCCCGATAAAACAATGACCTGTGCCGTGCGGACAGCACTGTCACTGTTCATAGTGAGCATCTGCAGGCATTGCATCGCCGAATCGGCACGCTGGTCATACTGCCCCGGCAGATATTCGATTGCCAGTACCGTATCGTCTTTACCGGCCGGCAATTCATCGTATACTGCATCGACAGGCGGTTCCGAAAAAATCATATTCTTGGCTGCTTCAAAGGCTGCATCATCCAAACCACCTACGTCATAACGATTGAAAATCTTGACATCGGTCAGACCCGAAATAAGCAAGTTTTTCTTCAAATCATTGAGCATCCTCTGTGCATCCTGGGCAAAAGGACCTTTTTTGGTAACATATAAACGTCGAATGGATTGCATTCAATGAACCTCCTTAAAAGACATATAAGCATTAGTGACACAACTTTAGTATACCCGTTTTGCTTTCATAAGTAAACGGAAAATTGCAGTAAAACAGCGTCAAATCCGTGATTCTGACAGGCCTGACCCTCTGAAATCAGGCGTTGACTTCCCTCACAAATCGTATTAGACTGGTTATAATAACTATTAGGAGGCCCCCTCATGGAAGAATTGAAAAAACGCATCTTGCAGGATGGTACGATTATCGACAACCGTATTTTAAAGGTGGATAATTTTCTCAATCAGCAGATTGACCCATCACTGGTAATGAAAATGGGACAGGAATTTGCCCGCCGGTTCGCCGACTGCCCGATTGACCGGATCGTGACTATCGAATCATCCGGTATCGCAATTGCACTGGCGACAGCCGTCGCAATGGGAAATATTCCCGTCGTCTTTGCCCGCAAGAAAAAATCTCTTCTCATGCAGGATGCTGTATACACAGCGTCTATCTATTCGTATACAAAAGAAGAAACCTATACAGCCAGCCTCAGCAAATCATACCTGCATGCCGGCGAACGCGTACTGATTATCGATGACTTTCTGGCTAGTGGCGCCGCAGCAGTCGGCCTGACCGAATTAGTCAGACAGGCCGGCGCTATCCCTGCAGGCATCGGCATTGTCATTGAAAAATCATTCCAGCCCGGACGCGGCCGGCTGGAAGCACTCGGCTATCGTGTAGAATCATTAGCCCGCATTGCTGCTTTTCGTGATAATAAGCCCGTATTCAAGGAGTAGTACTTTATTTCCTTTGTCGCCCCTTATATAATACATAATATAATACATATTAGATGTATACATAAAATCCCGTTCCCCAAAGACAGGAGCTGCCTTATGAGATCCCAATTTTTTGACGGATTTGATTTTGCCGAATATAAATTCAGTATCGTCGCTGTAGAACACGTCGATGAATTCTTTAACATAGAAAAGTACGGTCTGCATCCGGTCATTTACGATGAATCGTGTCTCCGGGGATATGCCTGCATTTTTGGTTTCACCGAAGACAAACACCTGGCTCTGCACAAATTATTCACAAATAATAATGGCCGGCCTGCCCCGTCTATAGATGGCATCGAACCGGTACCGTTCCACTCCCCTGCCGGTGATCTGCGCTACGACCTGGAGCTGGCCATTCCCTACTCTGGTTCTATTCTCATCGCCAATGGATTTATCCAGAAATATTTCGTTCCTTTCGGATTCCAGATTCCCCATGCCTTTAAAAAGGTATATGAACTCACCTTTGACCAGGGATTATTCGTGCGTGTAGAAGACCGCTCTGAAGCTGCCCGTCAGCTGCGCATCGAATATAAGGAACCCCTGCCACCGGAAAAGAAACTGCGGCTGCGTGTCGCACACTGGTTCAATAAACCAGAAGAATATGGTTTTGACGATGAAACGCTGGCCCAGTATATGGACCTGAGTTACGATACAAAATATCTCTTTTAACAGCCGACGGGAGACAATCAGCCGATTGTCTCCCGTCAGTTCATAAACACATATATCCGGTCCTTACCGGACTGGACAGCGCTTGTATTGTGTTATGCAATAAGTGTTTACATGTATAGTATACGTCCCGTTAAACGTATAAGCAATCCATAGGGATCACATTTTAAACAACCATGACTCCCATTTCAGACTAAAACGCCTGTCAATGCCCAAATAAAGGCACTGACAGGCGTTCCTGCATCTGGTACATAATTAAATGCCAGATTGATGCCAGATTATTTTTTAAGAGCCGTCAGCGTACCGGCTATGACACGCGTAACTTCCGCAACGGTTTCCAGATCAACTGATTCGTCCGCACTGTGGATAGCAAATGTCGTCGGTCCGACCGAAACAATGTCCAGATCCGGGTTCATGGCAAAGAAATACCCCGTTTCCAGACCGCCATGCATCGCTTCGATGCGGGGTGTACGGCCCAGTTCTTTTTCATAAACGGCAGTCATGGCCGGAGTCAGGACACTGTGCGTGTTTTCTGACCAGGCCGGAGCCGGTGCAGACGCTTTGAAAGTAAATCCCGTCACTTCTGCAAATACCGGCAGGGACAACAGCATTTCCTGCAGGCGGGCATCGGAAGAGGAACGGGGGAAATACTGGATGTCCACCGAATCAGCACCGATATGAATCGTACCAATATTAGAAGACAGGTCCGGCAGTTTCGGCAAATGCTGATTCATAGCGAAGACGCCGAAGTGAAGCAGATTAAGGATCTGTACGATAGCACGGCTGTCTGCTTTAGAAATAGTTTTTTCCGGTACATCTGTTTTTTCTGCTTTCAGGGATAACGTCGTTTCTACAGCCCCATATACGGCTTTATGTGCCGCTTCTCCTTCGGCAGTAAGCTGGCATGCCTTATCTGCATCTGCATCAGAAAGAACAATGACAGCCTGGGCAAGGGACGGAATGGCATTAGCCGCATCGCCGCCGTCATAGGAAGCCAGTGTATAGGAAATACCCGCCTGATGGAGACGCTGCAGGACGAGAGCCAGCGCTTTTATAGCATTGCTCTTTCCCTGATTGATTGTTTCACCCGAATGACCTCCGATAAAGCCCGATGCCGTTATCTTCAGAGCAGCTGTCCCTTCTGCTTCCTGCCAGGAAACAGGACGGCTGAAATAGGTATGAACACTGCCGGCAGAAGCCACACAGATAACATCGACAGATTCAGAGTCACAGTTAATGACATAATGGGCATCCTGAACATATTGGGAATCCAGATGGGTGGCACCGGTCATACCTACTTCTTCATCTACTGTAAAGATCAGGCGCAGCGGACCATGGGCAAAATCCTGCTGAATGAGGAACATAGAAATGGCAATAGCCATACCGTCATCAGCACCCAGGCTCGTCCCATCAGCAGAAAGCGTCTTGCCATCCCGTTTGATGGTAATAGGATCTTTCAGCGGATCATACGCGCGTCCTGGTTTAGCCACACAGACCATATCCATATGGCCTTGTATAATCGTCAGCGGCACATCTTCATATCCTTTTGTCGCCGGTACATCGGCAATGATGTTGTTGACTTCATCCTGAACAACGGAAGCACCGAGTTGACGAAGCCGGGCAGCAATATAGTCACTGACTTCTTTTTCATGACCTGATTTGCGGGGATGCCGGGCAAGGCCTGCAAATTCCTGCAAAACGCCTTCAATAATCTTTTCATTTTCCATTGGAAATTCCTCCTTATGTCTAGAAATATCCATACGCGAGTATTATAACACGTTTATACAAAAGAAACACCTCGGCTATCATTCTCTCCTTGCATAATTATCTATAAGTAAAGATAATATAACCGTTTCTTGTTATATTTTAAATCATTATGATTTGAATGACAGTTCAAAAAAAATATGCTATAGTGAAACAAGCTAGCTGTTATACGGCCAATTATTTATTTTTTATGCGGGAGGTCTGATTATGAAACGTCAATCTAATCTGACTGCCACGTACCCCACATTACCGGAATTAACATTCCGGGGCATGTTCCTGGGCATGCTGATTACCGTTATCTTTACGGCATCCAATGTCTATCTGGGGCTCAAAGTCGGTCTGACATTTTCGTCATCTATTCCGGCGGCAGTCATCTCCATGGCGATCCTGCGCATGTTCAAAAACTCCAATATTCTGGAAAATAACATGGTACAGACGCAGGCATCTGCCGCGGGCACTTTATCAGCTATTATCTTTATTCTTCCTGGTCTGCTCATGCTGGGATACTGGCAGGGATTTCCATTCTGGCAAACGTTATTGCTCTGCGCATGCGGCGGTTCATTAGGGGTATTATTTACTATACCACTGCGGCGCGCCATGGTCGTCAACAGTGACCTTCCCTATCCGGAAGGCCGGGCGGCAGCAGAAATCCTGAAAGTAGGCAGTGAAATCCGCCGCGAAGAAGCTGCCGGCGAAGATACGAGCAAAAAAGAAACAGGGATGAAAGATATCGTTCTCGGTACTGGCATGGCCGGTATCTTCAGTTTCTGTGCCAACGGACTGCACATTGCTTCTTCTGAATTCAGTCACTGGATACAGATTGGCAAGGCGGTCACCCAGCTCCCCATGGGCTTTTCCATGGCGCTTCTCGGCGCCGGCTACCTTATCGGTATCGCCAGTGGCATCGCTATTTTGACGGGGACACTGCTGGCCTGGGTCATCTTCGTCCCCTACCTGACATCGGTCATCTCTCCGGCAGAAGGTCAAAGTGCTGCCGCCTTTGCCCAGGCTATCTGGGCCCAGAAAGTACGTTTCATCGGCGCCGGCTGTATCGGTATCGCTGCTATCTGGACACTGATTCGTCTGGCCAAACCGGTCGTTGACGGTATCAAAATGTCCATCAACGCTATCCGGGCCAATGACACGGAAGAAAAACAGATCCTTCATCATACGGATATCGACATGTCGCCCAAATCGGTCGGCATTGTATTCCTCGTAATCCTGGCCGGACTGTTCGTGACATTCTACTCGTTCGTCAGCGCCGCCGGTCTCCCGACGACAGTTACCATTATTTACATCGTCGTTGGTATCCTGGTCGCCATGCTCATGGGATTCTTTGTTGCCGCAGCCTGCGGCTATATGGCAGGTCTCATCGGTACATCAGCCAGCCCGATTTCTGGCATAGGTATCCTGGGCATCATCGTTTCTTCACTGGTTGTCCTCGGTATCGGTTCATCCTTCGGCGTCTTTGCCACGCCAGAAGGTACTCAGTTCGCTACGGCACTGGCCATCTTTATCACAGCCGTCATCGTCAGTATCGCCGCTATTTCCAACGATAACTTGCAGGACCTCAAAACCGGTTATATCGTCGGCGCCACGCCTTGGAAACAGCAGGTAGCCCTGATTCTCGGTTCTGTCATCGGTGCCTTCGCCATCGCGCCTGTACTGAATCTGCTCTATCAGGCTTATGGATTCACGGGAGCCCTTCCCCGTGCCGGCATGGACCCGTCCCAGGCCCTCGCCGCTCCCCAGGCAACGCTGATGACAACGATTGCACAGGGCATTTTCAGCGCCAGCCTCGATTGGAATTACATTTTGTTTGGCATTGTCGTAGGTATCGCTGCCATTATTGTCGATATGCTCCTGAAGAGTCATACGAAATCCCTGGCCCTGCCACCTCTGGCTATCGGCATGGGTATTTATCTGCCGCCGACTTTGGAAATTCCGCTGGTCATCGGCTCTGTCATGGGCTGGTTCATCCACCGTTATCTGCACCAGCGTGCAGCGCTCCGCAGCCCTGGTCATGAAGAAGAAGATGTGGAAGCCTGCAATCACCGTGGCGTCCTCTTTGCATCGGGCCTTATCGTCGGTGAAAGCCTCGTAGGCGTCATTATTGCCCTGATCATCGTCGTATCTGTTACGTCTGGTGGCAGTGAAAATCCGCTGGCACTGGTCGGCAAAGACTTTGAAACAATCGCAAACGGCATTGGATTTGCCGCATTCATTGCGACAATTGCTATTTTCGTCCGTCATATTGTCACGACGAAATTTACTCCGGAAAAATGAGTTCATTAAAATAAAATTAGAATTACATTAAAATTTGATTAAAGTTTATGCAGAACGGCGTTAAAATAAAACCTTTAACGCCGTTCATTTTTGCATAAATATTTATTTTGTAACGATATATCCATCAATTCCATAACAGGAAGATCCATAAGAAAATTTTTTTACTTTCATTTCCATCTCTCGTAGTCCGTGCGGAGCCCCTGACGGCTGGCGTGGTACCAGCCGTCGGTGCGGACGGAGAGATGCTGCAGGAACTGGTATAACTCGTCTTCCCCGGTCAGGTCATAGCGCAGAGAAAAGCCGCACGAGGCAACTAGTTTTCCCGGCGTCGGTACGATGCGAACGGAAAGGCCGTGAGCCCTTCCTTCCTTTTCTGCTGTCATGGCCTCCCGCGTTTCGGGGAACAGGATCAGACCATACCGTTCCGTCATGGTCGTACGACGCGGTTGGCCGTACGCAGGATTTCAATGATACGGTAGAGATTGGTAATCTCCCCAACGGCCACTTTCTCCGTCAAACCGTAGTAATTGAGGCAGGCTCCGCAGGCATAAATCTGCACACCGGCCGCAGCCAGTTCCTGCAGATCAGCCAGAGACTCCGACGTATCCGTCACCAGGGGTACACCACCGTTGTAGAACAACATCATATCGGGCAGTACATCTTGTTCCTTCAGAGTGTAAATAAAATTTTTGAGCAGCGTCCGGCCAAACGTTTCGTCACCCGTCCCCATAGTCGGAGAATTGATGACGACGATGTATGAATCGTCCCGTACAGCTGTAGTTTGCGCAACCGGTTCCGGAACAGCTTCTGCCGCCTCTCCTTTCGTGATGACCACCGTATAATGGGCCGGGCCATCTTCGGTTACGCTGCACGAACAGCCCAGCTGACGGGCCATTTTCTGCAGGTTTTCTGTAGCTATCCTGTTATCGACCAATGTCTGTACGGCATCGTGTTCCTTCAGTGCCTTGCGGGTCTCAATGACCGGCAGCGGGCAGGCTTTGCCCAGAGCATTTACTTGAAACATATCCTTCACTCCTCATCCAATATAGATTTCTTTTTCCTTCTTTTCCGTGACGACGCCGATATCCGACGCCGGAATATGACCGGCCTGAAGGCGCGCTACCAACATCGGCGCCTGACCGGCCTCACAGGATACGAGCAGGCCTCCCGATGTCTGGGGATCGAAGACGATTTCTTCCAGGGCGAAGTCCTGTCGTTCAAAGGCCACCTTGTCTTCCAGAAAATCGCGGTTCCGCTGTCCTCCTGCCGTGAAGATGAAGTGTCCGGCTCCCCAGTAGGCTTCCTCAAAGTACGGCAGACGGGACGTATCGATGCGGGCCGAGCAGGCACCGTGAAGCATTTCATGAAGATGGCCGCAGAGGCCGAATCCCGTCACATCGGTACAGCCGTGCACACCGGCGGCATCGCGGATGATATCCATGGCATAGGCATTGAGCGTACACATACTGTCTACGGCCTGCTGGAAACCTTCTTTACTGATTTCACCGGCACTGTATCCAATGGTCAGGATACTGACTCCCAGGGGCTTGGTGAGAATGAGATGATCGCCGGCCACACAGGCATCGTTGCGCAGGATGCGGTCCGGATGGACGGTACCATTCACAGCCAGGCCGTATTTCACCGTCCGGTCGTGAATGGAATGGCCCCCCGACAGGAGTCCGCCAGCTTCCTTAACCTTTTCCGCCCCACCACGCAGAATCTCCCGGAGAATAGCGAAATCCTGTTCTTCCGGAAAGGCGACGATATTGAGAGCCGAAAGGACCCGGCCGCCCATGGCATAAACGTCACTCAGTGCATTAGCCGCACCAATCTGGCCAAAAAGGTAAGGATCGGTTACCATAGGCGGGAAAAAATCCACCGTCTGGATGAGGGCCAGGTCATCCCGCAGACGGATGACAGCCGCATCATCAGACCCATCAAACCCGACAAGCAGATCCGGGCTCTCCCGGCGCGGAAGGTCCTGGAGCAGTGGCCCCAGATTACCTGCCCCTATCTTGGCATTACAGCCGCCACAGACGACGAGCTGATTCGTATCCATCGTATCGCCTCCATTTTTTTTAGCTTCCCTAATTATTTTTCTTTCTTTTCATTATACTCCCTGCAAAGAAAAGAGACAATGCAGTGTTGGGAGGAAATTAAAAAAAGGAACTGTGCATGATAGCATAGGCTTTCATGTACAGTCCCTTTTGTCAGGAAGCGGCCCGTATTTACGCCGCCGTTTCTGTATGCGTTTCTTTTGTATTGGCGTTTTCTTTAATAGTCATGGTCACCAGAACGGACACGACGGTGGCACCGACCAGGCAGGCAAAGCTGGTGCCGAAACTACCTCCGGCGAGCTGGATGAGATAACCGATGATGATTGGCGAAAGGAAGCCGGCAATCTGACCGGCCATATTGACAAATCCCATAGCCCGGCCGGTGATTTCACTGGAAATGGAACTCATAGGCAGTGCCATCAGGGCGCCAAAGGCCCCATAGAGGAAGAAGCCGCTCAGGGTTTCACAGATGATGGCCATAGTCGCATCGGGTACGGCAAAGGTCAGATACAGGAAAATCGCGCCGGGAATCTGGGTGATGATAACCGGCATTTTCCGGTTGTGCGTAAAACACTTGTCCGACAGCCAGCAGAACAGGATGACGCCAGCCGTACCGGCAAAGAACGGCATGGACGCTGTGATGCCCATCTTGGTCATTTCAAAACCCCGGGCTTTGACGAGATAGCTGGGCAGCCAGGACAAGAAGCCCCAAAGAGTGATATCAAAGAAGAAAAAGCTGACGAAGGTCCGCCATACGGCCGGTACCTTGATAATCTGCCAGAAGGAGATTTTTGCCTGTGCCGTCTGTTCCGTATGGTCTTCTTTGAGTTCATCCAGTTCGGCCTGGCTGATGCCCTTGCTGTCAGCCGGATTGTCGGGAATAAAGAACTTAATCAGCAGGCACATAATGATGCCCGGGATGAACAGCGAATAAAAGACCATGCGCCAGCCCCAGGCAGCCATGATAGCAACGACGAACAGCGGTGCCAGTGCCGGCCCGAAGGCATTGGACGACATCATGAGCCCCGTCGCCGTGCCGCGGTCTTTGGCCGGGAACCAGTTGGAAATCGTCCGGTACGACGCGGCCGGGAAAATTCCTTCACCGACGCCAAAGGCAACGCGGACCAGGAGCATGTGGACGAGATTATTGGCAAAGCCCGTAATAGCCGTAAATACGGACCACCAAGCGATGCCGGAAAACATTACCTTCTGAGCGCCGAAGCGGTCTGCCAGAAGGCCGCCGGGAATCTGACAGAGCGCATAGCCTACGAAAAAGGCACTCATGACGCCGCCCATAGCGACCGGTGTCAGCCCGAATTCATCAGAAATGTAAGGAATAGCCGTAGCCATGACCATGCGGTCCAGATAGGCTGTAACCCATATAATAAACAAAATGATAACTACCGTATTGCGGTGCTTCCAGCCACCATTGCTGTTTGCCATGATTCTCCCCCTTGCCGGGATGCCGTCATACTCCCCTCGACGGCATCTCCTATCCCACGGATTTAGTATTCGTTAGTCGATCAGATATTTTTCTGCCAGTTCGGCATAGAACCGCACCGATTCATACAGGCGGTCGAGGCGGATATATTCATCCGGCTGATGTGCCATATGCTGTTCCCCCGGTCCGTACACGATGAGAGGAATATGAGTGTGAGGCAGGAATACGGCCGCGTCTGTATAGCACATAAAGCCGTTCGGTTCGGGATTGCGGCCCGTCACGTCCTGCTGCACATCACGGCAGAGGCGGACGAAGTCGTCGCCGGCCTTAGTTTCTACGGCAGCCCGGTCGCTCAGGACTTCAATATCGGCCATAAATTCCGGTATTTCTTGTTTGACTTCATCGCACATGCGCTGGAAATCGGCGATGATATCCTTATGCACCTGGCCGGGGACCGTGCGGATATCGACGGTCAGTTCGCAGCGGTCGGGTACGACATTAGTCTTAAAACCACCGTGCAGCGTGGCAATATTCATGGTCGGTTTCCCCAGGATAGGGCTTTCCGTATACTGGAACTGGTACTGCAGCAGTTTATCCAGGAATTTATTCATGTGAATTACGGCGTTGACGCCTTTTTCCGGCATCGCTCCGTGGGAGGTCTGCCCGTGGGTCGTCACTTTCAACCAGAGAGCGCCTTTTTCACAAATAGTGATTTCGTTGTAATTCGGTTCGCCGATGACGATGGCACCTACGCCGTCAAGTCCACCTGATTTCAGCAGGTCCCAGGCGCCGAGACTGTCCGTTTCTTCATCGATGGAAGCGGCAAATACGAGGTCCCCTTTAAGAGCGGCTCCCGATTTCTTGATGGCTTTAACGACATGCATCATCGCAGCCAGACCGCCTTTCATGTCCGATGCCCCCAAGCCATAGAGTTTGCCGTCTTTGACGACAGCCCCCCAGGGGTCTTCTGTCCAGTTTCCCGGCGGAACCGTGTCGAGATGGCCGTCGAAAAGCAGGGCTTTCCGTTCACCGCTGCCTTTGATCCGCGCCACGACGTTAGCCCGGCCGTCGCCCATATCGCGCACTTCGGCTTCAATGCCGGCTTTTTTGAAATCATCGGCAATCCACTGAGCCAGAACTTTTTCATTACCCGGCGGGTTGACCGTATTAGTCTGAACAAATTTGGTCAGGATGTCTTTTACTTCCTCATTACTGAGAGCTGATGCAATCGTTTCGTTCATGATACTCACGCCTCCAATAAAATATGTCCCGGTGGCGGACCGGGACAGATATTCCCCTTTTCTTTCCCAAGAAATGAGGACGTTACGTATACCACACGCCTGTACTATACGATACTATTTCCACTCTAAATAGTCAAGCGTCCATTCGAAACAGACATATCATATTTGTTATGCATTTCGTTCATCTTTGCAGGGCACTTATCTTTTTCAGGGCGACAAGGGCTGCGTCCAGGTCATCCCGTGTCGTAAAGGATGAAAGGGAAAAGCGCACGGCTCCCTGCTCTTTTGTTCCCAAAGATTCATGCAGGAGGGGAGCACAGTGAAATCCCGGCCGCGTAGCGATGCCATAGGTCTCCCAGAGTATATCACTGACGACGGTTGATTCAGCACCGGGGAAATTGACGGCAAAGACGGGGACGCGCGGACCGGAAACATCGCCATAGAGTACTAGATCCGGAATCTGCTGTAGTCCCTGGAGAAAATAGTCACTCAGAACCGCCTGCTTCCGCTGCAGCTCCTGCCAGTGTTCCCGTATATAGGACACGCCGGCACTCAGGCCGGCAATGCCGGCGACATTGGCCGTCCCCGCTTCCAGTATGGCAGGGACACCGCCGGGCTGGTCGTGGTCAAAGGCATGGACGCCATCGCCACCGGTCAGGACCGGCCGGACCGGTGCATCGCGGCGGATGCAGACACCGCCCGTTCCTCCCGGTCCGTAGAGTGATTTATGACCCGTAAAGCAGATAGCCGTTATCGTCCCGTCCGACACATCGATGGGAACGACGCCAGCCGACTGGGATGCATCGATGACGAGAAACAGGCCATGGGCTTTACAGAAAGCCCGTATGCGGGATATATCCAGCACATTTCCCGTCACATTGGACGCATGATTGCATACGACCAGCTTCGTTTCCAGCCGGAGTTTCTGCTCCAGTTCCTCATAACGGAGCTGCCCCGTGCGGGCATCACTGCCGATAAAATCTACGGTGGCACCTTCTTTCTCCAGCTGGTACAACGGGCGCAGGACGGCATTATGTTCCCACATCGTCGTCAGCACGTGGTCTCCCGGACGCACCAGTCCCTTGAGGACCAGATTGAGCGCCGTCGTCGAGTTGTGCGTAAAGGCCACCTCATAATCCTGCCCGGCAGAAAACAGGCTTTTTACCTGCTCTTTGGCCTCCAGCACCAGTTCATACGCCCGCAGGGAATACCCGTGGGCGCCACGGGACGGATTGCCATACAGGCCGCTATGAAGCACTTCGTACACCGCCTCAGCAACAGCCGGCGGCTTCTGTACCGTCGTAGCCGCATTGTCAAAATAGTACATAGTACACCTCCGGGATAGATAGTTTGATGTTTGATGTTTGATGTTTGACGAAGAAACTGCCGTTCGCAGGCTGTTAAACCAGTTCGTCTGGCGGCCTCTCTTTTTTATACAAAAACGGGGAGCTGCCGGCATCTGTAACATGCTGCAGCTCCCCTCTTTCTTATATTGTATCGTCTATAGCCGGCTGGATCAGATGCCGAAGCGGGCGAAGATAGTATCGACATGGCGGAGCATCTTGTTGACGTCGAAGCAGCCTTCGATTTCTTCTGCCGTCATATATTTCTTTACGTCTTCGTCTTTCTTCAGGTTTTCCAGGAAATCTTCCCCCTCGAGCCAGCGTTTCATGGCATTGCGCTGTACCCAGCGATACGCCTGTTCGCGGACGGCGCCTTTTTCTACGAGCGTGTTGAGGATGATCGGGCTGTAGATAAGGCCGCCGGTCAGGTTGAGGTCCTTCATCATCTTGTCAGGATATACGAGGAGACGGTCGATGACGCGGGTAAAGGTCTGGAGCATGTAGTCCAGGGCAATGGTGCTGTCCGGCAGGATAACCCGTTCGACGGACGAATGGGAGATATCCCGTTCATGCCAGAGAGCGACATCTTCCAGGGCTGCCTGGGCATTGCCGCGGATGACGCGGGCCAGGCCGCACATGCGTTCACACGTAATGGGATTGCGCTTGTGGGGCATGATGGACGAGCCCTTCTGTTTGGGGCTGAAATATTCTTCTGCTTCCCGTACTTCTGTCCGTTGGAGATGACGGATTTCCGTTGCCATCTTGTCGATGGAGCTGGCGATGACGGCCAGAGTCGTCACGTATTCAGCATGGCGGTCACGCTGCAAAGTCTGGGAAGAAATCGGAGAAGCTTCGATGCCCAGGTGTTCGCAGACGTATTTTTCAACGAACGGGTCGATATCGGCATAGGTGCCGACGGCGCCGGAAATCTTGCCGACGGCGATGGTCTTTTTGGCGTGTTTCATGCGGTCGATATCCCGTTCGATTTCAGCCATCCAGTTGCATAATTTCAGGCCGAACGTAGTCGCTTCGGCATGGATTCCATGAGTACGGCCGATACAGGGAGTGTATTTGAATTCGACGGCACGGCGGCGCAGGACGGCATGGAAGTTTTCCAGGTCCTTGATGAGGATATCCGATGCCTGTTTGAGCATGTAGCCCAGTGCCGTATCTTTGACATCGGTCGATGTCAGGCCGAGATGGACATACTTGCCGGCTTCGCCGATATTTTCAGACAACGTGGATACAAAAGCGGCAATGTCATGATGGGTTTCGGCTTCGATTTCATGGATGCGTTCTACCGTAAAAGCAGCTTTTTCGCGGATTTCCTTCGCCGCTTCCTTTGGGACGTTCCCCAGTTCAGCCTGGGCTTCGCTGGCCAGGATTTCTACTTCTTTCATAGTATTCCATTCATTGTATTCAGCCCAGATCTTACCCATTTCTTCTTTTGTATAACGTTCTATCACGAGTATCTCTCCTTTGAACAGATGTATATTGGAAATAAGCTTACGCTTTATTATACACCATCCCTGCCGCCAGAGCCATAGGAAATAGCGCAGGAACAGCAGTTCTTACATGTTTTTGCTGCGCAGATCCGAAAGGATTTCCTGTACCCGTGTCAGGGCCTGTTCCTTGGCTACGACTTCTTTTTCGCCTGTCCGGCGGACCTTGATTTCGACCGTGCCGTTATTCTTCGTATCTTTGCCGATGACGACCTGGACAGGGTAGCCGATGAGGTCTGCGTCGTTGAATTTGACACCGGCCCGTTCCTTGCGGTCATCGAGAACGACGTCAGAGGAAACGGCCATAAACTGTTGGTACAAATCCTGTGCGTAACCGGCCAGTTCTTCATCTTTCATGTTGAGCGGCAGGATGACTACTTCATACGGAGCAATGGCTACCGGCCACATGATGCCTTTATCATCGTGGAACTGTTCGATGGCAGCGGCAATGGTGCGGGTGACGCCGATGCCGTAGCAGCCCATGTAGAACGGTTTGGCCTTGCCGTCCTGGTCGAGGAAGGTAGCGTGGAGGGATTCGGAATACTTGGTCCCCAATTCAAATACCTGGCCGACTTCGATGCCGCGCATGATGTGAACCGGCGCGCCGCAGTGCGGGCAGGCATCGCCTTCGACCATCATGCGGATAGTGGCCACCGTGACGTTTTTGAAATCCCGGTCCGGATTGACATTCTGGTAATGATACCCGGCTTTATTGGCACCGGTGACGCCGTTAGGCACATTCATAGCCGTCGGATCGACGAGGACGAAGAACGTTTCATTATCGGGTGTATCAGCGCCGATAGGACTCATATAGCCCGGCTGCAGGCCATGGGCCTTCAATTCGTCTTCCGTCGCAGGTTCGATGGCATTACCGCCAACGAAGTTCTGGACGGCTACATCGTTGACTTCGTGATCGCCGCGGACCATGCAGAGGACCGTCTTTTCGCCGTCGATAGTGAAGGCTACAGCCTTGATAGTCTTTTCTACGGGAATCTTCATAAAGGCTGCCAATTCTTCAATGGTAGAGCAGCCCGGCGTTTCGATGAGTTCCATATCCTTTGCGTCTTCTGCTGCCATCGCAAGGGCTGCCGGTTCAGCCTTTTCAATATCTGCCGCGTATTCGCACTTCGGGCACGATACGACTTCCGCTTCCCCTGCTTCGGCCAGAGCCATGAATTCGTGGGTATGGCTGCCGCCGATTTGTCCGCTGTCGGCTTCGACAGGCTTGAAGTTCAGGCCACAGCGGGTAAAGATACGCGTGTAGGCATCGTATTCATCCTGATAGCTCTTGTGCAGTCCTTCGGCATCGACGTCAAACGAATAGGCGTCTTTCATGACAAATTCACGGCTGCGCATGAGGCCGAAGCGGGGACGGATTTCATCGCGGTACTTATTCTGCATCTGCCAGAGTGTGACCGGCAGCTGCTTGTACGAGCGCAATTCGTTGCGGACCAGCGTCGTAATCAGTTCTTCGTGGGTCGGTCCCAGACAGAAATGATTGCCATGACGGTCTTCCAGCTTAAACATTTCCGGGCCGTAAGCGTTCCAGCGTCCCGATTCATGCCAGATTTCTGCCGGCTGCATGATGGGCATCATGATTTCCTGTGCGCCGATTCCGTCCATTTCTTCGCGGACAATGGCTTCGATTTTCAGCTCAACCCGCCGTCCCAAGGGCAGGAACGAATACAAACCGCCGCCGTTCTTGCGGATCATACCGGCTTTTAACATATACTGATGGCTGGCGATTTCTGCTTCTGCAGGGATTTCGCGCAGCGTCGGGCAATATAACTTCGATGCTAACATGAATGACATCCTCCTCGTATGGTATAGATCAAAATCTCTATCTTTTCATTGTATCGTCTCTCTGGCGCCGCGTCAATGATGCCGCGTGCGCGACAGGATTTCCTGGCCTACGGTGACACCAGCTGCCGATGCCTGTACGAGGCCACGCGTGATACCGGCCCCGTCACCGATGGCAAAGAAATTAGGAATCTTCGTTTCCAGTTTATTGTTCAGTTCCAGGCGGTTAGAATAGAATTTCACTTCCACGCCGTACAAGAGTGTGTGGCGGGAATTAGCTCCCGGCGCTACCTTATCCAGGGCTTCGAACATTTCCTTAATATCCAGCATATGGCGGTACGGCAGGACCAGCGACAAATCGCCCGGTGTCGCGCTGGGCATGGTCGGCCGCACGAGACCGCGGCGGATCCGTTCCGGCGTCGAGCGGCGGCCGTCGAGGAAATCGCCCAGACGCTGTACGATGACGCCGCCGCCAAGGATATTGGCCAGGCGGGCGATGTACTTGCCGTAGCGGATCGGTTCGTGGAACGGTTCAGTGAATTTCTTGGAAACGAGAATGGCGAAATTCGTGTTTTCACTGCGCTTGTGAGCATAGCTGTGGCCATTGACCGTCAAAAGGCCGTCGTTGTTTTCCGTGACGACAAAGCCATAGGGATTCATGCAGAACGTCCGGATGCGGTCATCAAAGGACTTGCTGAAATATATGAGTTTCGATTCGTAGACGATATCCGTGATGGGTTCAAAGATTTCCGCCGGCATTTCGACGCGGACGCCGATATCGACGGCATTGGATGTCAGGGACAGGCCCATCTGTTCTACTTCGCCGACGAACCATTCCGACCCTTCCCGGCCCGGCGCGGCTACGAGGTACTGGCAGCCGTAGAGCTGGCCGTCGATGATGACGCCCCGTACTGTGCCGTCTTCAACGACGATGTGTTCCACCGCCGTATCGGACAGGATATCCGCCTTACCATCAAGGAAATCGCGCATATTTGTCAGGATCTGGGCGTTGACATCCGTCCCGAGATGACGGATCCGGGCCGGGATGAAACGCAGGTCGGCTGCAGCAGCCCGACGCTGGATGCGGCGGATTTCTTCGGGATTTTCATCACCGTATACCTTGCGGTCAGCACCGCCGAAGCGGCAGTATACGGAATCGACGTATTTGATTTTTTCCGCCAGCTCTGCCTGGGACATATAGTCGTCGAGATTGCCGCCAAACTCCGTGGTAAGCGTCAGTTTCCCATCACTGAACGCCCCGGCACCGCCCCAGCCACAGACGACATTGCGTACCTTGTCCTTGGCCAGTGCCTGCGGATTGACGCTCGTAGCGATGCGGTCGCGGATGTCCTGTCCTTTTTCTACCATGAGGATCGTATATCCTTTATCGGCCAGTTCCAGTGCCGTAAAAATACCGGCCGGCCCGGCCCCGATAATAACGACATCATAATTCTTTACAGCTTTTATCATTCCTGCCTCCCAATAAAAATGCCCTCACGGGACAGATTCCGTCAGGGCGTTATTTCCAGTATGAGTTATCCTCGTTCAGCGTACCATATAGAAGGGCCGATGTCAACAAAGAGACAATGCCCGATGTACAGAGAAATTTTCGAAACTCTTATGCCCCGGTTTAGATGGATTTTAGCTTTTACCTGTACACTATCCTTGTCAGTAAACAACAGAGGAGGAATACATCATGACACAAGAAAAATGGAATACGTACCTGCATACATGGAAATCGAAAATCTTCACGGCCCGCAACGCGAAAATCGCCGTAACCGCCATCGTCATCTGTACCGTCGCCGGCAGTGGAGGTGCCTGGTATCATCATCAGCAAAAACAGGCTTATAAAGAAAAGAAGATCCAGGCCATCTCCCAGATGATTGAAGCCCAGGCACAGGCACAGAACCTGACCCTCATCCCGGAAGAAAAAGCCCGCGCCCTGGCCGCCCAGGCTATCGGGAAAGACGAAAGCTCCCTTAGTTTCTCCCGCATCTCCCTCATAGACCTTGAAGGTAGCAAACATGAAAAAGGAGAGGACCGGCATAAAGAAAAGGACAAGAAAGATAAAAAATACCGGGAAAAAAAACAGGACCGGGAAAAAGACAGAACCCCGGCTCCGGGAACTGCACGGCCTGATGACACAGCCGGTGCCACTGGTAAAGGCACCGCCCCTGACACCCGGCCTGCACCGGATGTCCAGCCTGCAGCAACTGCACCGGCTGCACCAGCCACCCCGGCTGCCACGGCGTTCCATCCTGTCTATCAGATCCGTGCTTCCGATGGCGACATCCACTACCACATCCTTATAGATGCCGTAAGTGGAGACATCCTGGCCAGCCGCATTGCCTGATACCTGCAAAGAGACCTCCTATGATGGCCGGGCCATCACAGGAGGTCCCTTTTTGTCATACCCCATCCGGTCTCTGGCAGATTGTGCCGACACAGTATATAATGACAATATATACTGTGAGAAAATATGTACGAGAAAGGATACTGCTTATGCTGCATATACAAGATATCCCCCTGAGAAGGCGACTGCTCATGGCAAACGTCACCATGGTCCTCGTGCCGGTCTGCATCCTGACCCTGCTGGGCCTGCTTCTGTTCCAGGGCCTGCGCTTTTCGGCCCAGCAAAGCGACCTGGCCACGCTCTGGCCCGAAAAAGGACCGGCCCTGTCCATCCAGTACACGGTCAGCTCCCTGCGCGTCAAAGCCGAACACCCGGGGCCGCTGAAACTCAAAGACCTGAAAGAAGACTGCCGCACACTGGAAGATCTGGGCATCGCCACGGCCATTATACGGGACGGACGGACCATGTACGTCACCCCCGGCAGCAATGCCACCAGCCTGGCCGAACGGGTCCTGAGCAAATCAGGCGGTCAGAACACGGCCATGATCTGGGATGGCGACGGATTTTTCTTACGCTATACGGCGCTTCACACGGGGACGACGGTCATCGCGTCGGGACCCATGCCATTTATCGCCAAAAGCGGCATCCGCGCCGGACTGGCCAAAGGCGTCCTGCAGGGACTGCTCATTGTCATCATCGTCACGGCCAGCGCGATTATCATCGCCTGCGGCCTCATCCTGTCCCATCTGCTCTCCCGTCAGATCCTGCAGCCCCTGGAAACACTGCGTCAGGCAGCGGCAGAAATTGAAAAAGGCAATCTCGACTATCACATGACATCCACATTCCGCGATGAACTGGGCCGGACCTGCCTTGCTTTTGACCACATGCGCCGCCAGCTGAAAAGCGCCCGTGAAGCCCAGCAGCGCTATGAAAAAAACAGGAAAGAACTCATCGCCGGTATTTCCCACGATTTATCGACCCCTCTGACCCTGCTCAAAGGATACGCCAGCGGCATCCTCGAAGGAATTGCCCGGACCGAAGAAAAGAAACAACGCTACGTCACCCAGATATACCAGAATGCCTGCACCATGGAAAAACTGGTAGAACAGCTCTTCCTGTTCTCCAAGCTGGATCTGGGGCAGGTGTCCTTTTCCCTGACCCCGGTCTCCCTTTCGTCCTATATGGAAGACTACACCGGAGAAAACAGGCAGCGCCTGTCTGAACGGGGACTGGACCTGACCTGCCGGGCGACTGGAAGAGCCTGTGTACAACTGGACCGGGCCCAGTTCCAACGGGTCGTAGAAAATATCCTGGAAAACAGTATCAAATACAAGGATAAGCCTAAAGTAGCGATGGAAATAACCGTAACAGACGGTCCTGATCAGGTCCGCCTCGTCTTTGCCGACCATGGCCCTGGCGTGGCACCGCCATTCCTCCCCCGCCTGTTCGACAGTTTCTACCGTACCGACGCGGCGCGGACAGATGTCAAAAAAGGCAGCGGCCTCGGGCTGGCTATCGTACGGCAGATCATCGAAGGCATGAACGGCACCATCTCTGCCGGGGAAACGCCCGGCGGTGGCCTGTCCATCATCATTACGCTGCCAGCAGCAGCTAAGGAGTCAGAATATGAAAAAAATACTCATCATTGAAGACAATCAGGAAATCGCCGAACTGGAACAGGATTTCCTCGAAGCCAATGCCATCGAAAGTGACATCGAGACCGACGGCATAAAAGGCCTGGACCGGGCCCTCCACGGCACATACGATCTCATTCTGCTGGACATCATGCTGCCCGGGATGGACGGCTTCCACATCTGCAAGCGCATCCGGGCCGAAAAAGAGGTCCCTATCCTCATGGTATCGGCCAAGCGGGAAGACATCGACAAAATCCGCGGACTGGGTCTCGGCGCCGACGACTATATCAGCAAGCCTTTCAGCCCGCCGGAGCTCGTAGCCCGCGTCAAAGCCCATATCACGCGGTACGAACGCCTGACCCGGTCAGCTTCTCCTGCCGACGGTGCCGTCATCCGGTCCGGAGAACTGGAAATATACGTCGATAAACACCGCGTCTTCGCCGGCGGCCGGGAAGTCACCCTGACCAATAAGGAATTTGAGCTACTCGTATTCCTGGCCCAGAATAAAGGTCTCGTCTTCAGCCGGGACCGCCTGTTTGAAAAAGTCTGGGGTCTCGATGCCGAAGGCGATACGGCGACCGTCATGGTCCACATCAACCGCATCCGCGAAAAAATTGAACCAGACCCGGCCAAACCCATCTATATCGAAACCGTCTGGGGTGCAGGATACCGCTTTCGCGAATAAGCAGAACCCGTCACGGCAAATATGCTATAATAAAGGGTATACAAAGGAGGTGATTCCATGGCACGTCATCGCAACCGGGATAGCCGTACCTATGAAGAAGAGGACAAACAGGATATCCGTCGTCAGGAAGGTATTTTCCTGTGTACCCTCTTTCTCATGGTACTGCTTCTCGTCTCACTCTATTTCCAGCTGAGCGTCCTTGCCATCGCCATCGTCACGGCAGCGCTTATATTCTCGACTATCGGTTTTTATATCCATTTCAAAGATTTCTTTTCCATGCGCGACCGGGGACAACGTACGGTAAGCGTCCTCATATCTATGTACGGCAGCCTTATACTGACCCTCATCTGTGCCTGGTACTACGTACAGGATGAACCACTCACACTGGATTACGCTCTGGTATTCCTGTTTGGCTTCTTCTTCTTTACCTTCATGGTCTACCGCAGTATCAGCCGCTACCTCGTCGTAGGCAACAAACGCCAGCGGATCAAGGGATAGACCGAAAGGAACAATCCCATACAGATAGCAAACACCCCTGGGGAAATCCCCAGGGGTGTCTGTGCTCATAAACACAAGAGTGTGTATATCATCATGCCTTACGGCGCCATGATATCTGTGTTATTTTTCATCATAGGCCTTTGTCAGGCGGACATAGCCTTCATACCGTTCTTTGGCATCCTGTTCCGTCTTTTCAAACAGAGCTTCTGCCGTATCCGGGAAGGTACGTTTCAAGGAAGCAAACCGGGTTTCGCCCATGAGGAAATCGCGGAAGTTTGCTGTCGGCGGTTTCGAATCGAGCGTGAACGGATTCTTGCCCTGTTTCTTGAGTTCCGGATTGTATCTCCACAGATGCCAGTATCCGGCTTCGACAGCCCGTTTTTCTTCCAGCTGGCTCTGTCCCTGGCCTACTTTCAGACCATGGTTGATGCACGGTGCATAGCCGATGATCAGAGACGGACCTTTATAGGCTTCTGCTTCTTTCAGGGCTTTCAGGAACTGATTCTTATCAGCACCCATAGCAACCTGAGCTACATAGATATATCCGTACTGGGCTTCCATCATGCCCAGGTCTTTCTTCTTCGTCTTCTTGCCGGAAGCTGCGAACTGGGCAACAGCTGCCGTCGGCGTTGCTTTGGAAGCCTGGCCGCCCGTGTTGGAATATACTTCCGTATCGAATACGAGGACGTTGATATCCTGACCCTGGGCCAGTACGTGATCCAGGCCGCCATAGCCGATATCATAAGCCCAGCCGTCGCCGCCGAAGATCCACTGGCTACGTTTGACGAGGAACTTCTTCATTTCATATACCTGTTCCAGAGCCGGCTTGCCTTCTTTTTCCTGTTCCAGCAGAGCGATGATAGCATCGGAACGCTGCCGCGAGCCTTCGCCTTCCAGTTTATGTTCTTTCCAGTCCTTGAATGCTTCCTGCAGCTGCGGGCTGGCAACGTCCATAGCGTCGTCCATATATTTTTCCAGGAGCTTGCGTTCGGCCTGTTCTGCCAGCATCATGCCAAAGCCATATTCGGCGTTATCTTCGAACAGGGACGTAGACCATGCCGGGCCATGACCCTGGGCATTCTTCGTATAACCGCAGTCCGGAGCACTGCCGCCCCATACGGAGGAACAGCCGTGAGCATTGGCAACCATCATGCGATCGCCGAAGAGCTGGGTAACGACTTTACAGTACGGCGTTTCAGCACAACCAGCGCAGGCACCGGTAAATTCAAGCAGCGGCTGTTCGAACTGGCTGCCGATGACCGTATCTTTCTTCATGGGGTTCTTCTTCTGCGGCAGGGCAATGACATAATCCCACAGTGCAGCTTTGTATTCTTCGTCGTCGAACGGTTTCATGGTCAGGGCTTCCTTCGGGCAGACATGAGTACAGCTGCCGCAGCCCAGGCAGTCCATGACCGATACGACAATGTTGAATTTGTATCCCGGAGCTACTTTGATTTCTTTATCCTGATAACCTTCCGGTGCATTAACGGCTTCATCCGGCGTCAGGAGGAACGGACGAATAGCGGCGTGCGGGCAGACGAAGGAACACTGGTTACAACCGATACATTTTTCTGCATCCCAGCTCGGCACGAACATGGCTACGCCGCGTTTTTCTTCTGCGCATGTACCAGTCGGCCATCTGCCGTCTTCCATGCCGTTGTATGCACTGACTGGCAGGTCGTCGCCTTCCAGGGCATTGACCGGAATAGAGAATTCGCGGAAGAATTTCGTGTGCTTCGAAAGGTCAACCGGTTCGTCCTGTGCATCAGCCCAGTCGGCCGGTACGTCGATCTTCACAATATTCTTCAGTCCTTCATCGATTGCTGCATTATTCATATCGACAACTTTCTGGCCCTTCTTGCCATAAGATTTGACGACCGATTCTTTCAGTTTATCAATAGCCAGGTCTACAGGAATGACTTCGGACAGTTTGAAGAAGGCCGACTGCATAATCATGTTGATACGGCCGCCGAGGCCAATCTTCTGGGCAATACCTACAGCATCGATAATGTAGAACTGTACATTATTGCGGGCAATATCCCGTTTTAATCTTGCCGGCAGCTTTTCGCTCAGTTCTTCTGGTTTCCAGACAGTGTTGAGCAGGAACGTACCACCTTTTTTAATGCCTCTCAGGAGGTCAAAACCATGTACGTACGACTGGCGGTGGCAGGCAATGAAATCGGCGTTATTGATCAGATATGGCATCTTGATGGGCGTATCACCAAAGCGCAGATGCGATACGGTGACACCGCCTGATTTCTTGGAGTCATAGGCAAAATATGCCTGGGCATACATGTCCGTATTATCGCCAATAATCTTGATAGCGCTCTTATTGGCACCGACCGTGCCGTCAGACCCGAAGCCCCAGAACTTACATGCTTTGAGGCCTTTACCGCCTGTATGGACACCTTCCACACGGGGCAGGGATTTATAGGTCACATCATCGACGATGCTCAGTGTGAAATCATTCTTCGGTTCAAAGGCTTTCAGGTTTTCAAAGGCAGCTACGACATCGCCCGGCAGGAATTCCTTGGAAGCAATACCATAACGGCCATGATAAATCTTCGGCGACCGGTCAGCAGCGGCAAAAGTAGCGGCGACGCTGTGGTATAACGGTTCCCCGTTGGCGCCGGTTTCTTTCGTGCGGTCCAGGACGGCAATCTTCTTGACCGTATTCGGCAGGACGGACAGGAAATGCTTTTCCGACCACGGACGGAACATGTGGACGTTGATGCAGCCTACTTTTTCGCCTTTTTCAACCATCATCTTAACCGTTTCTTCAATGGTCTGTGCGCCAGACCCCATAGCTACCAGGACGAATTCTGCATCCGGTGCACCTGTATAGTTGAAGAGGTGATATTCCCGGCCGGTGATTTCGCTGATTTTCTTCATATAGCTTTCGGCTACATCCGGTACGCGGTCATAGAATTTATTCAACGATTCACGATGCTGCATATACGTTTCTGCCGGTTCGCAGAAAGAAATCGCTTCCGGATCATCCGGGTTCATGCCACGGGCACGGAACGCCTTGACGGCTTCCATATCCAGCATCGGGCGGAGCTCTTCATAAGGGATGACTTCTATCTTCTGAATTTCGTGAGATGTACGGAATCCATCGAAGAAGTTCAGGATAGGAATGCGGCAGGAAATAGCCGTTGCATGGACGACGGCAGCCAGATCCATGACTTCCTGTACGCTCGATTCACACATCATGCTGATGCCCGTGCCACGCATAGCCATGGCATCATCATGACCGGCAAAAATCGTATACCCGTTGGTGGCTACTGTACGGGATGCTACGTGGAATACGCCAGGCAGAAGTTCACTGGAAATCTTGAACATGTTGGAAAGCATGATCATCATGCCCTGGGACGAAGTAAAGGTCGTCGTCAGCGCACCGGCATTCAATGCGCCATGCATTGCACCGGCTGCCCCTTTTTCAGACTGCATTTCCTGTACCTGGACCGTCGTCCCGAACAAGTTCTTCCGACCATGGGCTGCCCATTCATCTACGTGTTCAGCCATAGGGGATGACGGTGTGATTGGGAAAATAGAAGCGATTTCTGTAAAGGCATACGCTATGTATGCAGCCGCTTCATTACCGTCCATTGTTTTAAAAATTTTCTTTGCCATAATGTGTTACTCTCCTCTCTCTTGTGATTTATAAGCGGTATCCTCAAGTACGTTGCCGTACTCTTATTGACAAATTTATTGTATGCTAAATAATGTATTTTTACAAGAAAAATAACATCATTGTGTTTTATTTATTTTTTAATCTAATTTTAATAAAGTCCGCAAATGCCTTATATATCGCATTTTCGGGCTCATAAAAAGCTGGCACATTATTATGTGCCAGCTGTATACCACTACGTGTTTATAGTACGCTATTTTAAATATCAATAATTACGTTTTAATTTGAACGTATTTTCGAATTTATTCGTCAATACATCCCTAATTATTTTATCTTTTTCTGCCTATTTTCAAAACCACTGGCACCAAAAAAGATACCAGACGAACCAGTCTGCTCCGTCCGGCAATGCGGCTGCTCATATATCCCAGAATCATTCCGCCTAAAATATCTGTCACATAATGTACACCGCAGGCAATCCGCGATGCGCCAATTAGTATACTCCATATCAGGAGCACCGTCCCTGACCTCTTTTGATAACGAAATACCGTCAGTGCTGCAGCTGCTGCATTCATCGTATGGTTACTGGGAAAGGACGCGTTATTTTTATGTATGACCGCCTGCCTTACGGAACCATGGGCGGCAAAGGGACGCTGACGCCGCCATATGAGCGATATGAGAAAGGAAAAGAAAGAACTGATCCCCACGGAAAACAGGGCCTCTGTCATTGATTGCCGGCGCCGGATCTGCTGCGGCAGATTTCCCGGGCGGAACCATTGCACAAGGCCATAGAGGATATACGCCCAGAATCCCCAGCGGGCCATCCCGACGGCGATTTCCCTTGCGGCGGGATTATGGAATAAAACCGATTGTATTTTCAAAATAAGCCAGCGTTCCATCGTTCTCTCCTCTACGGGACCCGTTTCTGTAAATCGGGAAATGGTGCCAGGCTGCGTTTCAGTATCCCATGGATGCAGGCAATAAAAATCCCATAATTTGTAATGGGTACATGCTGTCTTTGTGCCCGCTGCATCCGTGCTGCCACTTCCCGTTCATTCAACATGCATCCACCGCAGTGAATGACCATGGCATATCTTGTCAAATCCATAGGGAAATCCCGTCCGGAAGACGTTTCAATGACCAGCTTTTTCCCCGTATACTGCTGCAGCCAGCGGGGAATTTTGACAGTCCCGATATCGTCACACTGCCTATGATGGGTACATCCTTCTGAAATAAGCACCGTATCGCCGTCCTGGAGTTGTTTCAGGGCTCTCACCCCTTCTATGGCAATATCCAGGAAGCCTTTGTGGCGTGCCATGAGAATGGAAAAAGAAGTCAGCGTAATGTCATCCGGCGTATCGGCTGACACCCGCTTAAAAGCCTGACTGTCGGTAATGACCATCTGTGGCTTCTGGCCCAGACGATACAGGGTATCTTTCAGCCCCGTTTCCTTGACGACGATGGCCGTCCCGTCTGCATCGAGTATATCCCGTATAGTCTGCTGCTGGGGCAGGATCAGCCGCCCTTTCGGAGCCGCCGAATCGACAGGTACGACGAGTACAAAAAAATCTCCCCGATGTACCATATCCCGCACGATAGGAACTCCCGTATCCTGCGGTTTCAGCCGGGCCATCCGTTCTTTTAATTCATGAATGCCCGTATTGTTTCTGGCACTGACATATAAAACATCATCGGGAATCTGATTGGGTACAGTAGTTAAATCACTCTTATTATAAACGATAATATAGGGAAGTTGTTTTTCCCGGATCAGGTCCAGCGTCTCTTTGTCGCTCTGCTGCATTCCTTCTGCTGCATCGATGACCAGGACCGCTATATCCGTTTTATTGAGCACCTGCCGTGTCCGCGCCACGCGCAGTTCCCCCAAAGCCCCTGTATCATCAAGCCCCGGTGTATCAATGATCAGTACCGGTCCCAGCGGCAAAAGTTCCATGGCCTTATACACCGGATCAGTCGTCGTCCCCTTCGTATCCGACACAATAGCCAGATTCTGTCCGGTCACAGCGTTGACAACACTGGATTTACCGGCATTGCGGCGGCCAAAAAAGCCAATATGTACGCGTTCACCAGAAGGTGTATCATTCATTCCCATAGCAGTTCCCCCTCTTTTTCTTTTTGCTCCATTATATCACAAATGCCGGAATGCACACTAGCAAGACCCTTCCGCTCATGGTATGATACAGGTGGAAATATAAAACAACATTTCAGGAGATGACATATATGATTTGTAAAAAATGCGGCACTGAACTGCGCGATGGCGTACGGATGTGCCCGATCTGCGGCACCCAGCAGGTAGAAGCCCCCAAACCGACGCCAGGAACGGTCAATGATCCCAAAATCTTTTCCAAAACCCGCGTGATAAGTTTCATCATCATCATGGCCCTGGTACTCATCGGTCTTTGGAAGGTATTTGCCTGATATCCGCCCCTTTACTCCGGGGGATGTAAAAGCAGACCCATTAATTTGTTTTTGTTTTTATAATGTATTTTATTAATATACTAATTTTTAACGTCGTTTTTATAAAACATGTTTTGTTTACCCTTAATTATTCGAAACCGCCGTTTTGTTCTATTCCTCCGGGCTATATTTTCTATTGACAAACAGGAATAGTTCCGTTACAATGTTCACAACTTCTCTCAAGGGACAGGAGTCCTCAGGGAGCAAGCACATAAAGACTAAATCTGATGACGGGAACGAGTACTCTGCCCTTGGTATTTACAGAGAGCCGGCACTTGGTGCAAGCCGGTAATACAAGACAGACGAAAATCCTCCCTGAAGAGTGATGCTGAATGTATTAAGCATCAACGGTATTTCCACGTTACTGGAAACGCGTATGTTGGTACGTTGTGAGGAGCTTCGCCGTAGTGAAGAATTTGGGTGGTAACGCGGATATACAATCCGTCCCTTATAAGGGACGGATTTTTTTTATTCTTTATCAGAAAAAGCATTAAGGGGGAAATTAATATGGCAAAAGTGTTTTATGATCAGGATGTCAATTGGGAAGCTATGGAAGGAAAGAAAGTCGCTATCATCGGCTACGGCAGCCAGGGCCACGCCCATGCGCTCAACCTCCGCGACAGCGGGATCGATGTCACCATCGGCCTCTATAAAGGGAGCAAATCGGCAGAAAAAGCCCGTAAAGCCGGTCTTACCGTCCAGACCGTCGCCGAAGCCGTCGCCGGTGCGGACATCACCATGGTCCTCATTCCCGATGAAAAACAGGCCGACGTATATAAAAACGAAATCCGGGATAACCTCAGACCGGGCAGTGCCCTGGCCTTTGCCCACGGCTTCAATATCCACTTCAAGCAGATCATCCCGCCCGACGACGTCGATGTCTTCATGGTAGCCCCCAAAGGCCCGGGCCATATCGTACGCCGCCAGTTCGTTGAAGGCAGCGGCGTCCCCGACGTTTTTGCCGTCGGACAGGACGCTTCCGGTCAGGCTTTTGACATCGCCCTGGCCTATGCCCGCGGCATCGGCGGCACCCGGGCCGGCGTCATCCAGACGACGTTCCAGGAAGAAACGGAAACGGACCTCTTCGGCGAACAGGCCGTCCTCTGCGGGGGTATCTGCCAGCTCATCACCAAC